>JAAYMP010000061.1 GCA_012521315.1 Bacillota bacterium | reverse complement strand
GCCACCTGCGAAAAAGGCAGTTTCTCCTCCACCTTCGCCTGGGCATGCTCGCCAATATGCTCCGCATGGTCGGCGATGCGCTCCACATCATTGATCACTTGGATTAAACCGGCCAAATACCGGGATTGGGGGGCGGTAAGGATGCTTTTCGAGAGTAAAGTGGAGAGATAAAGAGTGATCTGCTTTCGCCTTTCATCGACAATATCCTCTTTCTTGGCAATATCTTTAAGGGCGGACGACTGGCCTTTAAAAAAGGCGATCCGGGCAAAATAAAGCATATCAATGGCGATCTGCGCGGTGCGCATGATCTCTTTGGCCGCACCCCGCAATGCCAAACCCGGCGTGGAATAAAACTTTTCGTTCAAGTAGCGACGATCCTCGCCCTCATCCTCCTGAGGCCGCCAGAACCAGGCAACCTGTTCGCTCAGCAACCGGGCGAGCGGACCGGTCAGGGGTAACCAAAGAAAAACCATGACCAGATTGACCAAGGTATGACTCATCGCGACCTCTTTCGTTAACAACCCGGCGCCGGACGGAACCGAACCGGCCGGAAAGGCAGAAAAGACCAGGTTTTTCCCGGCCTCAATCAAGCCCCAAAGCTGAAGGGTGGCCCAGCTTGCCGCCTGTGCCAAAGGGCCGCGTAAAAGCAGGAGCCCCAAGGTTGTCGTCCCCAAGATCAACCAATGGGCCCAGACGGCTCTTCGCGTGAGCATGTTCCCTTTACGCGCCGCCACGGTGGCAATGGCCCCAACCCCCAAACACGTCCCCAGTAAAAAGGGTAAAACCTCGGGTAAAAACAGGAAAAGGTTTTCCTGTCCACCCAAGGCCACCTGCCGGAGGAAAGCTTGTAAAAGACCGATGGTGGCAATGTTGTTCTGCACCAAAGCCGTGGCGAAAAAACCGAGCAAATATCCGAAGAAGGGGGAAACCCGGATCGACGTGAACGTTGCTTGTAACGGCAAGTTGGCCAGCACCGGCTTCATGGCCGCCGTCAAAGTGTTTAAACCGATAAAAACCAAACCGAAGCCAAGCGTGATGAACCCAAGAAACTGGACATGGTGCTTCTTCCCAAAAGTATATAGCAGGAAACCGAGGCCGACCGCAAGATAAACGTAGCTTCCGATCTGAAACGACGTTAAATGGACCAGTAACGTCGCGCCCAGGTTGATCCCAAGCATAATACAGATTCCTTGTTTAAGATGGATCAACCGGGAGCCCAGCAGTCCCATCAGCAAAACCGTCGCCGCGCCCGTTTCCTGAAGGGAGAGCGTCATCAAAAAGCCGGTTCCCATGGCGACCAGTGGATTCTTGGTCTGTTCCATAAACCGGTAGATTTTGCCGGCCGCCACATTTTGAAAACCGATGCGCATCAGCGTAAAACCCAGTAAAAAAAGACCGAGGCCGCCAGCCAAGCCGAAAATTATCTCCCGCATTACGCTTGCCATTTTTCCTCCTATGCCAAGCCGGATCTTTTAAGCATTATTTCGTTTTCACTAATCCATTCTCCTCCCCTTGACCGGACCCGATCTTAAAGAAAAAACCTCTCTTTAAGAGGTTTTAAGCGGTTTTTAACTAAACAATTACATTCCCCGGCGTCCAGCGCGGATCCAGGTAATCGGCGGGATCGGTACTGAGGAGGCGGGCGATCACCTGCTCACCACGGCTATTGACCGTAACAAGCAGTTTTTTCCCCTCCACTTCGATCTCGCGCCATTGTTCCGGGTTTTCTGCCTCCTCCTCCCCCGCGAAAACCACCGCTAAGGGGTAGATCGAATAGAACAGCATCTTTTCACCTCATTTACCCTCCGCTTCCTTTAGCTGGACTAATTCTCTGAGTTTGCGCAGGCTTTTATCGATCCCGCCGATCTCGTTAATCAACCCGACACTGACCGCATCTTTCCCCACCAACACCGAACCGACATCCCGGACCAGATCGCCGGTGCGGAACATTAACTCCCGGAATTTATCTTCCGAGATCGCCGAATGGCTGGTAACAAACTTGATGACCCGGTCCTGCATCTTTTCCAGATATTCATAGGTTTGGGGTACGCCGATCACCATTCCGGTCAGCCGGATCGGATGGATCGTCATGGTGGCGGTTTCGGCAATAAAGGAATAATCGGCCGCCACCGCAATGGGGACACCGATGGAATGTCCCCCGCCCAGCACCAAAGAGACCGTCGGTTTGGAGAGGCTCTCCAGCATCTCGGCGATGGCCAGTCCCGCTTCCACATCGCCACCGACCGTATTTAGAATCACCAGGAGGCCCTTGATCCGCTCGTTCTGTTCGATCGCGACCAACTGCGGGATAATGTGTTCGTATTTGGTCGTCTTGTTTTTCGGGGGCAGGACCATATGCCCTTCGATCTGGCCGATAATCACCATGGTATGGAGATCGGCCCCGGCGGCCGGCGGGGCCGGCATTTGCCCCAATTGTTTCAGAGTATGCAACGCCAACCGCTGGCGGCGGGGCGCCTGGGGTTTCTGCTCTTCTCCTTCCTGGTCCGGTTCTTCCGGCGGCGGGTCTGCTTCGTCACGGTTGGTGAAAAGGTCCCCGTCCAGGTCAGCCCGGTCCCGTCTTTCTCGCATCTTATCCCTCAAAATATCCCCCCTGTCCTACGCCTCCCGTTCGTCTCCACCTATTATTTGCTTTCGACAGGTAAATAATACTGTTTTTCCCCGGGCCGCCTTTCGCGCCGTCTCCAGCCAGGGACATCGGCCGGATCCCTTGCATAAGATAAAAAGCA
Source organism: Bacillota bacterium (assembly GCA_012521315.1). Lineage (GTDB taxonomy): Bacteria > Bacillota > UBA4882 > UBA10575 > UBA10575 > Capillibacterium. The sequence goes on along the minus strand of JAAYMP010000061.1, from coordinate 3,003 downwards.
ATCCTTAGAAAAAACTAGGAAAGCAGGGTTTGTCTTGAAAGCACTTCTTCTTTGTGGCGGTGAAGGAACGCGCCTCCGCCCCTTCACCCATACGCAACCAAAAGCACTTCTTCCCCTCGGTCACCAACCGATTTTATTTCACATCCTGGATACCCTGGCGGCGACGACCATCCGTGAGGTGATCATCATCATCGGCCCCAACGGCAAACCCATCACGGAGCTTTTGCGCCGGACCAACCCGTGGGGGTTTGACTTTACCTTCGTGGACCAGCCCGTGCCGTTGGGTCTGGCCCACACCGTCCTGCTCGCCCGGGAAACGCTGGGCAACACCCCGTTCCTGATGTACCTGGGCGACAATTTACTGGACGAACCGCTGCGTCCTTTGGTCAACCGGTTCGTGTGCGAAAAACCCGACGCGCTTCTCCTCTTAAGGCGGGTCAAAAATCCCCGCCACTTTGGGATTGCCCGGATTAACGGTCAAAATGTCATCCAAGTGGAAGAAAAACCCGAGCACGCCCAGAGCAACCTGGCCCTGGTCGGGGTATACCTGTTTTCCCCGGCGATCCACCAGGCGGTCCAGGCCATTAACCCGTCACCCCGTGGCGAACTGGAGATCACCGATGCTATCCAACAGCTCATCACCACCGGCAAAAACGTCACCTACCACCTGCTCTCCGGATGGTGGAAAGATACGGGCACCATCGCCGACTTCCTCGCCGCCAACCAGTATTTAATGAAGAAACTGGCCCCCGGCGTCGACGGTGAAGTGAAAAAGTCAACGGTCAAAGGGGTCTTGCGCATAGCGCCCGGGTCGACCTTGAAAAACTGTCAGGTGCTGGGTCCGGTCACCGTCGGGACCGGCTGCCGGATTAGCGGTTCGACGCTCGGCCCCTACTTGGCCGTGAACGACGGGGCCGAAATTGTCGACTGTAACTTAAGCCGCACGTTGGTCTTGGCCAACGCCCACTTAAAAGGAGTGACGCTCACCAACAGCATCATCGGGGAGCGGGTTCAGATCAACGCCCAGCAAAAAACGGCGGCCGCCCGTTCGCTGCTGGTCGGGGCCGATGCCGTTCTGGAACTTTAGCCGGAAAGGGCGTTAAGCCGGTGACTGGTCGCCGCCCGTGACCAAAATCCTGGTCCGGAACGCTAAGGAGGAAGGGATGAAAGAGACGGTTGATCTGATTGTCGTCAATTATAACACCAAAAAACTTTTGGCCGCTTGTTTAGACAGCCTCCGCCGGTTCAGCGGCCCGCCGGGCGCCTCCCGCCTGTGGGTGGTTGACAACGCCAGCACCGACGGGAGCGTCGCCTTCATTCGCAGTCTACCCTGGGTAACGGGGATTTTCAACCGCGAAAACCGGGGGTATGCCGCGGCCTGCAACCAAGGGATCAAAGCCGGCAACGCCCCGTACATCTTTATCTTGAACAGTGATACGTTGGTGACGGCGGGCTGGCTCCCCCCGCTGATCGCGGCCTTGCAGGACCCGGCGGTGGCGGTGGTGGGGCCCCGTTTGGTCAGCCCCGACGGTTACCTGGTGGGGGCTGGTGTGGTTGGCACCGAAACCGCCCCCCAGATTCGCGGTTGGGGTCTCCCCGACGATCCGGCTCTTTTTGCCGAGCCCACGGCCTGCCTCAGTATCTGCGGGGCCTGCCTTGGCCTGAAACGGGCGCTCCTGCCGGAGCTTGGTTATTTTGACGAAAACTACTTCCACTATTTCGAGGAGACCGACTACTGTTACAACGCCCGCCGCCACGGTTATAAAGTCCTCTATGTCCCCACCAGCCGCGTCATCCATCTGGTGAACGGCAGTTGTCGCAACCGGCGGCGCCTTGCGATTTATTTCCGCCAGAGCAAAGCTTATTTCGACCGCAAATGGCAACTGGGGGAGGGGAACCATGAACAGCCCGCACCAACCGCAGCTCTTGGCCATGATGGCAGTCCGGAATGAAGCCGGCCGTTATTTACGGCCGGTCTTAGACCGGCTGGGCGCCCTGGCCGACGGGATTGTCATCCTGGACGACGCCTCCACCGACCACACTCCTGACCTCTGCCGGGCCCACCCGCGGGTGGTCCGGTTCGAACGCTTGTCCGCGCCCCTTTTTTTCGATAATGAAGCCAGCCTCCGCGAAAAACTGTGGCAGCTGACGGTCGAGCTCGACCCCGACTGGATCCTGGCCGTCGATGCCGATGAGCTTTTTGCCGTCCGGAACAAACGGGAACTCCTTGCCCTCACCCGGCAAGACCGCTACGGTCTGATCACTTTTCCCGTCTATCATTTCTGGGGAGACTTTCGCCACTACCGGGTCGACCGCTGGTGGCATCCGGCCCGCGGGCGGGCCGCCTGCCTGTACCGTTACCAAAAAAACCGGCCTTACCGCTGGGCTCCCCGCGCGCTCCACTGCGGCCGTTTCCCCCAGGAAGCCTACCAAACACCCAGGTTTGACAGCGCAATCCCCCTCCTGCACCTCGGGTATGCCCACCGCCGGGAGCACCAGGCCAAATACCAACGTTACCTCCAACTGGACCCGCAGGGACAGTTCTGTCCGCTGGCCCACTACCGGTCAATTTTGGATGCCCGCCCGCAACTGAAACGCTGGCGGGGGGAAGATGTGGAGGCCTTGCTATGGAGTTAAGCATAATCATCGTCAACTACAATACCCGGCCTTACCTGGCACAATGCCTGGCCGCGCTGACCGCCACGACGACGGTCCCCCACGAAATCATCATCGTCGACAATCACTCAACCGACGATTCCGTTCCCTGGCTCCATTCCTTAAACCGCCCCCGCCTCCGGGTCATCTTCAACCGGGAAAACCTGGGCTACGCGGCCGCCTGCAATCAAGGCCTGGCCCTGGCCACCGGCCGGTATCTGGTGACGATGAATCCGGATGTCCGCACCCCGCCGCGCTGGGCGGAGCGGCTCATCTGGCATCTAAAGCAACACCCTTTGACCTTGATGGTCGGTCCCAAAAGTCCGGGGATCGGCGGCCGGCAATGGG
>JAAYMP010000060.1 GCA_012521315.1 Bacillota bacterium | reverse complement strand
TCAATCCCAAAGTTGAGTCCCTTCACCGCCCAAACCACGATACTCAAGATCATGGCGACAACAGCGATCGATACGAATAGATTCTTATATTTCATCAAATTCATCCGTTTCACCCCCTAACCCCGTATTTCGCAAGAAAGCGGTCCGGTGCTTTTTCAATCCAAATCGATAGGAATGTTTTGCTGACAAACAACGCCGTAAACATACTGGTCAAGATACTGACCGAGAGGGTAACCGCAAACCCTTTCACCGCTCCGCTCCCAAAGAGGTACAATACCACAGCCGCAATCAAGGTTGTGATATTCGAATCCAAAATGGTAACATAAGCGCGGTCAAAACCCGTCTCCAGAGCAGAATGGATCCCTTTACCCGAGCGGACTTCATCCTTAATCCGCTCAAAAATAATGACGTTCGCATCCACCGCCATGCCGACACCCAAGATTAAACCGGCAATCCCCGGAAGGGTAAGCACCCCGCGAAAAACGGCAATTGAACCAAGGACGATGATTGTATAGATGACCAACGCCAGGTCGGCGATGACGCCCATGCGTCCATAAGAGACAATCATAAAGAGGAAAACCAAAATAATCCCGATTAGACCAGCAAGCAAACTTAATCGCACCGTTTCGGTCCCCAGCGTCGGTGCCACTTGGGTGGCCATCACGGAGCGGAGCGAAATGGGGAGAGCGCCGGACATCATCAAAATGGCGTAATCTTTTGCTTCTTGGAACGTAACGCCGGATCCCATCGAGATCTGGGCTTGGCCGTTGGGAATCGGTTCGGAAATGATCGGTGCCATCAGCATTTCCTCGTCTAAATAGATGGCCAGTATTTGGTTGACGTTTTCGGTTGTAATCTGTTCGAAAAGTTTTGCTCCCTCCCGGCCGAAACGGAGATTAATGACGGGAGCGCCAGTTTGCTGACTATAACCAGCCTGCGCCTCTTCCAGATCGGTTCCGTACATCACAATCTTGTCGTCTAAGCGGAAGTTTAAACGTCCTGTCGATTTGAGCAAGCGTTCCGCCTCCGCTTGGGAGCGAACCCCCGGCAGTTGGACCTCAATCCGCCCTTTGGTCTGGTCAAGGCGGACCACGGTTTCCGAGAGTCCGGAAGAATTAATCCGGTTCTCGATAATCACTTTCGCCTGGTATAAAGCGTCCTTGGGGAAGTTGGCCGGGTCTTCCTGGACCGCCACCGTAAGCACCGATGGGTCCTCGTTGTCAACCCCGACGTTGAGTTTTAATTTCTTCTCTTCAATCCCCGAGCGCCAGGTCAGATTCGACTTGATCACCCCGGCGGCCATGACTTCCTGGGCTTCCGCGGCGGAAGCAAACTTCAGGGCCAATCCTTCGTAACGGTTATTATCATTCGATTTTCCTAAAAAGCTAACGGCAGGGGCATTAATCCCCAAGCCGGCGACACCTTTCTGGACATAATTTTCAACCTCAGACAACACCCGATCCTCCACCCGGTAATCAGGGGCCAAAATTATTTCAATGCCCCCCTTTAAGTCTAAACCACGGCGGATCGGGTCACTTCCCCGAAAAAACAACTGTTTTAAAGTCGGGCTAAAGATAGGAAGAATGGCATAGACCCCAACCACAACCACCAGGATCAGAATGAACCATGTCTTCCGCCGTAAGTCCCGTCGCACTGGAACTCC
>JAAYMP010000059.1 GCA_012521315.1 Bacillota bacterium | reverse complement strand
CGCCGGCCTCAATTTCATCCGCCACTACCGCAACCTTGGTTTGGATAACGGAGGATTCCTCGTTTTCCTGAACTTGGGGCTGGAGGTAACGAAGAGCTTGCCACCGAGTTTGGATAACGGAGGATTCCTCGTTTTCCTGAACAGCCATGGTAACCTCCGGCGCGGGGAGCGTTCCGGTCAGGGTTTCATGATCCACCGCCGTATTCCCGTTGGTCGCGGTGGCTTCCACTCCTCTTACTTCGGCCGGCCCTGCTTCCGCCAATCTTGCGACCGCCAATCCTGCTTCCGCCGGTCCTGCTGTCATTGCGGTCACGAATGCTTCGTTCGCCGCGTTAAGCGTCGGCCAATCTCCACCGCCGGTTTGCACCGCATTGGGCAGCTCCTTCCCAGCTTCACCCCCAGCAATCAGTCCCTGGTCTAATGAGAACGGGTTCGGTTCCTGCCCCACTGACATCGCCGTGGCCTCCTGGTCCACTGACATCGCCGTGGCCTCCTGGTCCACTGACACCGCAGTCGCCTCCTGCTCCACTGACAAGCCCAGTGACCACGGGTCCGGTTTCCGGTCCGACGGAAATGATATCGGTTCCTGCGCCAAGGGCAACGGGGTCGTTTCCTGGTCCAAGGAGAACATGGTCGATATCTGCGCAGACGTCATCGCGGATAGTTCCGGGTAAAGAAGGATGAGTTGCGACAGTATATCCTCGTCGACCACCGTGTTTTTCGGTAGCCGTTCCTCCGCCATCTCCTCTTCTTCCTTGACCAGGCCTTCGAAAAGCTGCTGGAACTCACTGCCTTCCGTTTCTTTCCCGGAAACCCGCCCTTGGGAACCCGCCGCCTGGGTCGTCCCGGTCAGAGCAAAAAAGGCCTGATCCGTCCTTTCTCCTAACCCTGCTGCAACTGTCAAAGGTTCACCTCCTTTCTTTTCCCTTTTCTTTACTATGGAAGGGAACTGCCGGTTGGCAATTCCTAGTAAAGCGAGTTTACAAAAAGCTTGCCGACCATACCCCAAAGGCCATGGTCATTAATCGGACAGCGCGGCCATATACTTGGCGCTCTCTTCCGCGGGCATTGATTCCAAAATACGGCTGGCTTTTCTTGGTTCGATCAGCGTTAAAACCGCGACGCCCATTTCGAAAGGCATTTTTAAAAGGTTCTCACCGGCAACGTCAGGACTCATCGCCTCCAAAAGCCGCGCGGCGCGCACCTGGCGGTCCTGATTGGCGGCCTCCGTCTGCTGGGCAAGGCGGAATTCGGCCTGTTGCTCAGCCATTTTCCGCTCTTGAAGGGCTAGATACTCCTCTTTTTCCTGTAAAGCAACCAACTGTTCGATCAGGGACTGTCGTTCCGCTTCCAGCTGTTCCGCCTCGCTGGCCAGGGCATCGGCTTTTGCCGCCAACAATTCTTCCCGCTCCTGTAAAACACCCATATTTACCAGGCCCAGTTGGTAGGCCTCGTACACTTCCTCCCAACCGGGAATCGCTGATAACGCAATTAAAACCCCAGGTTTTAAATCAACGTAATCATACTGCTCAAGGATATATACAAAGCCGAAAACCGAACCAATAAACAGGAAAGCGGTTAAAATCCCGGCGATGTAACGTAGCATCTCATTCACCTCTAATTACGATAAATCTGGGTAATAGCAACTTCATCCAGGGTTTTCTGCTCTTGGTGCAGTCTTGCTTCCGCTTCTTTCTGGGCCATTTTTTCCTTCAGTCTTTCCATCACTTTCGTTTCTTTCCGGGCCTGGACCAAAGTTGCGCGGGCCCTCTCAACCTCTTCCGCTTGGCGTACCCGCCGTGCGGACGCTTCCTTTTGTTTCCGGCGCAAATAGGCCAGGTAGCTACTGCCGGAGAGCAAATGTTCCAGACTGAGCCGGCCAATGGAGAGCTGTTCCGTCTCCGCTTCCCGTTGTTTTTTGATCGCCTGCAACCGGCTCAACTCTTCGTCGATCAGCCAAAGCTTCTCTTGTTCTTCCTTAAAGCGGGTTCGGCATCGGTCTTCATGGTGTTTGCGCAGGTTCAAAATGGGTTGAAATTTAAATGTCAACTTCTCCCGCCTCCGCCACCAAATTCTGTAACAGCTCGACCGTCTGTTCCAAGGAAACGTTCTCCTCGATCTCCTGCCGTAAAAACTTTTGGATGGCCGGGTACATCTTTATCGCCAAGTCAACCCGGGGGTTGCTTCCCTTTACGTAGGCCCCGATGTTGATCAAATCTTCATTCGTTCGGTAGACCGCCAACAGTTCCCGGACGGTCGCCGCCGCTTTGCGGTGTTCCTCAGAGGCCAGATCAATCATTAAACGGCTCACGCTGGCCAGGACATCAATGGCCGGGTAATGGTTTTCATGGGCTAACGCCCGCGAAAGAACGATGTGCCCATCCAAGGTTCCCCGTACGGTATCGGCCACCGGCTCGTTCATGTCGTCACCTTCCACCAGGACCGTATACAGGGCGGTGATACTTCCCCGCTCCGCGGTACCGGACCGTTCCAAGAGCTTCGGGATTAAGGCGAACACCGAAGGAGTGTAACCCCGTGTCGCCGGCGGTTCGCCAACGGCCAGACCCACTTCGCGCTGGGCCAAAGCAAAACGGGTCACCGAATCCATCATCAACATGACATTGGCCCCCTGGTCCCGGAAATACTCGGCGATCGCCGTCGCGGTGTAAGCCCCTTTAATCCGGACCAAAGCCGGCTGGTCGGAAGTGGCCGCCACCACCACGGAGCGGGCCAGACCCTCCGGCCCCAGGTCTTTCTCGATGAACTCCTTCACTTCCCGGCCCCGTTCGCCGATGAGGGCGATCACATTGTAATCCGCCGCTGAATTGCGGGCGATCATTCCCAACAGGGTACTTTTCCCCACCCCGCTGCCGGCAAAGATCCCCAGGCGTTGGCCCTGACCACAGGTGAGCAACCCATCGATGGCTTTAACCCCCAAGGACAACGGTTTTTCGATCCGGGCCCGTTTCAGGGGGTTCCGGACATCCGCCATCAGGGGGTAGTAACCGCTGAACTCCGGTTTTCCCCGGCCGTCGATGGGCTGGCCCAACCCGTCCAGCACCCGGCCGAGCAATCCTTCCCCGACGGGCGTTTTCAGGGTACGGTCCAGGGCGATCACTTCACAACCGGGGCCAATCCCTTCCATCGCGCCCAATGGAAGAAGAAGGGCTTTCCCCGCCCGGAAACCAACCACTTCCCCCAGCACCTGATGGCCGGAGCGGGTTTTCAGGTAACATACTTCACCGACATAGGTCGGCGGGCCTTCGGCCTCCAGGGTCAACCCGACCACTTTATCCACTTGTCCCAACCGGCATAATGGGTCGACCGTCGCCAGTTTTTCCCGGTAAGGATCCGCACAAAAAGCGGGGAATCCTTTTTGCAAAGTCCGCCCCATCGCTAGTAACAACCTTCTTCTTTAAAAGCCTGGTAGATCTTGGTCAGTTGTTGGTGAAGCCTGGCGTCGACCTGACCTAAATTACTCTGGAGGATAAAATCGCCCGGTTTCAAGTTCGAGTCGGTCACCACTTGCAAGTTTGGCGACTCCGTAAAGAGGCTGCGGATCTCTCCGAGGTTTTTGATGAGGAAGGCCTCATCCTTCTGGGCGATCCGGATCGTTACTTCCGCCGCCCCCGCTATTTTTTCGGTGGCAACACGGATCATCTCCAACCATTTGTCCGGGTCCGCTTTTAACTCGTTGTTAATTATTTTTTCGGCAATTTCTACGGCCAACTTGAGGATTTCCTCTTCAGATTCGCGAAGCCGGGCGTTTCTTTCTGCCTCCGCCCGGTTAATCAGGTCAATCGCTTCGGCCTTCGCTTCCTGTAAAGTTCTTTCGGCCGCGGTGATCTTTTCCGCCCATGCCTTTTCGCCTTCCTCGTTTCCCTTCTGCCAACCTTCTTCGTAACCGCGATCGTAAGCCTCTTTTTTCAAGCGGTCACACTCCGCAGCGGCCTCCTCTTTGGCCTGGGCCAGTTCTTCCTCGGTTTGCTTTCGTCGCGCCTCAAGCTCGGCAAGGATCGAATCCGCCTCCTCGCGGGCGGTGGCGAGAATCATCTCCGCCTGCTGCCGGGCTTCATCCAAATCCACTTTTTGTGACTCGGTCCCGGTTGTCTCCGACACCGCCGCCGTCTCCGTCGCCGCGGCGGCCTCCGCCCGCGCGGCAAGAAACTCGTAATAGGCCCACTCCAATTCGGGAAGATCAATGAAGCAAGCCTCTCTTTTCACATTTGGGTCTTTAATTATATTCGACTTAGACAATGATCTCATCCTCTCCGCCCCGGGCAATCACAATCTCGCCGCTCTCATCAAGCTGCCTGATACAGTTGACGATCTTCTGTTGCGCTTCCTCCACATCGCGGAGGCGGACCGGTCCCATCAACTCCATGTCTTCCTTGATCATCTCGCGGGCACGGGATGAAATGTTCTTAAAGATCCGGTTGGTCACCTCTTGACTTGCTGTCTTCAAGGCCAACGCCAAATCACGCATATCAACATCTTTAAGCACACGCTGGATGGAGCGGTCATCCAGAGTAACAAGGTCTTCAAAGACAAACATCCGTTTCTTAATCTCTTCAGCCAGCTCTGGGTTGTCTTCTTCCAGCGCTTCCATGATTGTTTTTTCCGTCCCCCGGTCCACCCGGTTCAAAATGGCAACCGCTGCATCAATCCCGCCAGCCAGCGTGAAGTCTTGCAGCACAAAAGAAGACAGCCGTTTTTCGAGGACGTGTTCGACCTCTTTGAGCACCTCCGGGGTGGCCCGGTCCATCGTCGCAATTCTCTTCGCCACTTCAACCTGGTCGGCGGGGGCAAGGGAGGAGAGGATCATTCCTGCCTGGTCCGGATTCAAGTAGGAAAGGACCAAAGCGATGGTCTGCGGGTGCTCGTTCTGAATAAAGTTCGCCAACTGGCTGGGATCGGTTTTCCGGGCGAAATCAAAGGGGCGTACCTGCAAGGAGGTGGTCAGTTTATTCAAAATATCTTGGGCTCTGGTCGGTCCTAGGGCCTTCTCCAACATTTCCCTGGCGTAATCGATCCCGCCAACGGAAATATAGTTTTGCGCCAAACAAAGTTCATAAAACTCGTTTAAGACCTCGTACTTAATTTCCGGCTCAATCCGGCGGAACCCGGCGATCTCCAGCGTTAAATCTTCGATCTCATCCTCCCGAAAGAACTTCAGGACTCGGGAAGACAACTCAGAGCCGAGCGAAATTAAGACGATAGCGCATTTTTGCCGACCGGTTAACTGCGTACTCAAGACATTTCCTCCTCTAATCCTCTGACATCCAAGTCCGTAAGAGCGCTACCATAGTCTGTGGCTCGGTACGCGCCATTTCCAGGATAAATTCTTCGCGTTCACGCCGCTTTTTCTCCTCTGGACTCAGTTCTTCCGCCGCGGCCGCTTCACCAGCGGAATCGTCCACCAGCAGGTCGATGGCCTGTTGTTCTTTTCTTCTCCTCCGCATGCGGACCAGCAAGTACCCGATCAGCAACGCCGCGCCGAAGCCGGCAAGAGCCAATCCCGGCCAGTAGACTTGTGGTTCTTCCGGTGGCATCGCGGTCTCATCCGGTTCTTGCACGAAGAATTCCCGGCTGAAAACCGTAATCTGGTCACCCCGGGTGGGCAGCGCCCCTACCGTGGCGGCAACCGTCTCCTCGATCTGAGCGATCTCCGACACGGATAAACGGTGACCGATCACCACGCTTGCCGAGATCCGTTCGATGATTGGTCCTTGCTTCAAAAGATGTTCTTCAACCTTGTTAATCTCCGTATTGACCGTCCGTTCGCTACGTTCGTATGTACTTTCCTGTTCAGTCCCACCCAGGCGATACTGGGTAATATTGGAATCGGTCCCTGGAATTCCGTAAGGGAGGATTCCAGTTCCGGTATAGGTTTCTAAGATCTCCTGTTCACTGCGGGGTACCCCCCGGTCGCCGTATGTTTCTTTACGAATCTCCTGATAATCAAAGTTCAACGTGACGTTGACGGTGGCAGCCACATTATTCAAACCGTAAATCCGGCCTAAAACCGCCTCGATCCGCTGTTTGTACTCCTGCTCCATTCTCTTCTTGTACGCCATCTGCTGTTCGAGCAAGGAGCCGTCCAGGGCCGCAGTGGTGCGGATCGCGGCCGTTAAGTCATTGGCAAAATTATCAATGATCGTGACCTGTTCCGGTCGCATCCCGGCCACACAGCCCGCCACAAAGTTTACGATGGCCTGCACCTGACTCTTACTCAGGATATTGGGCTGCTGCAGATTAAGGGTGATGGAAACGGTCGGCTCCTTTTTTTCGTCCTCAAAGACCGGAGCCGGCTCCGGCAGGGTGACGATCACCGCCGCATCAATGACGCCTTCAATTTGGCGTAGCGTACGCCGGATCTCGTCTTGTAACGCCCGTTGGTAGTTTACGGTATTCAGAAAAGTGGTTGCCCCGAGGCTGCTGCGGTCAAAGATCTCCCAACCGATGATCCCGCCCTTGGGGATCCCCGCCTTCATCAGTTCCGCCCGCACCTCGGACGCATTCGCCACATACAACGCGTTGTATTCCTTCCGATAGGGAATACCCATCTCCCGGAGGCGCCCGATAATCTCATCCTGTTCCGTCTGTTGCAAATTACCGTATAACAACTCATACTCCGG
>JAAYMP010000058.1 GCA_012521315.1 Bacillota bacterium | reverse complement strand
GAAACAGTTCCCCGCTTCCGTGACGTCCTGTCCCTGGTGGCCGGAAAGGTGCCTTTGTACATCGAGGTGAAAAACGAGGGCAAAGTGGGAGAAATGGAGCGCCTGCTCTACGAGGAGTTGCAAGGATATCAGGGGCCATACGCCATTATGTCCTTCAACCCCTTTACGCTCCAATGGTTCCGGAAAAACGCGCCGGAAGTTTTACGGGGGCAACTGGCGGGCAGTTTTATCGTCAGCGATTATGAGGTGGAGTACGCGGGAACAACACGCTTGCCGTGGTATAAAAAGATCCTCCTGGAAAATCTGTTCTTAAACTTCATCAGTCGCCCCCATTTTGTTGTCTATGAAATAAACAATACCACTCCGACCAGGCTGGAGAGGCTGAAAAAATTGGGGGTGCCGCTCCTCGGCTGGACCGTTAAGAGCAAGGCGGAGTATGAAGCATCCAAAGGAAAATTTGATAACTTGATCGTTGACGCGATTTTACCCGAATTATAAACATGGGTTAAAAGTGGTGGCAAGCTAAGTTATTAACCCTCAACCCGAATGCCGGAAGAGCCACGCCCGTAAATACTTTAAATCTTCCCGGTTTGGGTCATCCGCCGGACAGGCAACCTTTTCCATTTCCCGCACCCGTTCGGGATCGGCCGAAAAATAAAGGATCAATTTATGGATGAACGTCATGGTCTCCGGGGTAATATAGTGTTCCACCCCTTCAACCTGCTCCTCAACCTTAACGTTTTCCGGCGACAAACGGAAGAACTCCTTCAGCTTTTCGTCGCGCCAGACCAAAAAGCGGCCATAAACCATCCCTTTCTCCGTCAAAGCGATATTCCGGTATTTTTCGTATTTAATAAAGCCGGCTTCATCCAGTTTTTTGATCATCCTGGTCACGGAGGATGGTTTGACCTTGATGGCATTGGATAGATCGATCGGCCGGATGTAACCCTGCCGCGCCACGATCCGGTAAAACATCTCCAAATAATCTTCCATGCTTTCGGTTAAAACCATTTCCACCCCAAGCGGCCTCCTTACAAAAGCTCCTTACAAAAGGGGCAGGTTCGAAAGACCTGCCACCCAATGCTTCCCTTTTAGCCTATGCTAACGATCTTGCCATCAGAACCGAAAAGAGCCCCCTTTATCTCCATCATCGCCTATTATCTTTTCTTTTCCTTTATGAACTTCCGGGCGTTTTTAATGCCGCCGAAACCTTTGAACATCTCGTTTATCTTTTCTTTCTCAATTTGTTTGGAATTCAAACCGTCATATTTGGCTTCTCTTTGCAATTTCTTATAACTTTCCAACCGGTCGGCGTCTAAATGACCTTCTTTAATTGCTTGTTGAACGGCGCAACCCGGTTCCAACCCGTGGGTGCAATCACGGAATTTGCACTGCGTAGCCCATTCATCAATATCGGCAAAGGATTTGGCAAGGTCAGCGCCGACAATCCCCAACTCCCGCATGCCCGGGGTATCGATTACGATCCCGCCTTCGGGTAAGATAAACAATTCCCGGCGGGTCGTGGTATGCCTCCCCTTGCCGTCATTTCTGGTCTCATTGGTGGCGATAATATCTTCCCCGAGGAGCCGGTTGATCAAAGTAGATTTACCGACTCCGGACGAACCGATAAAAGCCACAGTTTGCCCTGCCTGCACGTATTTTTTTACCGGAGAGTAGCCGTCGGCGGAAAGGCTGGAAGTAGTCAAGGTCTCCACCCCGACCGCCACCGTGGAAACCTGCCGCAGCTTGTCCTCGAGATCACTGCAAAGATCGGCCTTCGTCAAGACCACAACCGGGGTCGCCCCGCTGTCCCAGGCAATTGCCAGGTAACGCTCCAGGCGACGGAGGTTAAAATCCCGGTTCAGGGCCATACAAAGAAAAACCGTGTCAATATTGGTCGCCACAATCTGTAAAGCATCAGTCTCACCCGCCGCTTTCCGGGCGAAAACGCTCCTTCTGGTCAGGACATGGTGGATAATCCCGTAACCATTTCGATCAGTAGTCCGGTCAACCAGCACAAAATCCCCAACCGCCGGAAACTCTGCCGGATTGCTTACCTGATAGCGGAATTTGCCGGAAACCTGGGCCGTCAATTCTCCGGCCTCTGTGATGACCCGAAATAAATCTTTCGCCTGAGAAGAAACCCGCCCCGGATAATACCCTTCATATCTTTTCGCTTCCTCCCTTAGTTGTTCGGTAAGCCCTAAGCAGCTTAAATCTATTGTTTTCACCACATAACCCCCTAATAGCGCACAGAAAGCCGACCTTGCTTTTTAGTAAGCAGTCACTTTATTTTAAACTAAGAAACCCATTCATAACAAGAAAAATCAATAAATCGACCGTTCCTATTTTTACGGTTATGACGCCCCAATTTACAGGTCAATCCCCTTAGAAACAAAAACGGATGGTGGGTAGGATGCCAACACCAAACTGGACAAAATTGCATAAAACGGTCAAAAAGACAGATGGTGGACGGTTACTAACGATCTTGCCCTCAGAACCTAATGAGCCTAACAAGCCCACTTAATCTGACCAG
>JAAYMP010000057.1 GCA_012521315.1 Bacillota bacterium | reverse complement strand
TATCCCCAGTTCGAATCTGGGTGCCGCCTCCATTAAAAAGGGAGAGTGGCGGAACCGGCAGACGCAACGGACTTAAAATCCGTTGATCCAAAAGATCGTGGGGGTTCAAGTCCCCCCTCTCCCACCAGTTAAGATATGGTTTCCCTGAGTATGGTAAGTTGTTGGAAAAGACAAGAATGTCACAATCTTACCCCAATCAGGATTAAATTGAAAAATTAATTGCCGGGGAAATTGTTCCCCGGCAATTTTTCTTTAAGGAGTTCGTTCATTCGGCTGGCTGCCCTTTCCTCTAGGTCTGGCGTAACAATGCAAGCACCCTCGGGGGAACAGATATACAAAGGAGGGTTATTATCGATGAGTCGTTGTTATGCTGAAATAACAAGAGATGGCAAAATAGATTACCTTGTTTATTAGGATGAAACAGGAGTATATTACTATTCTCCGGAAGACAAAAAGGAAAAACTCTTCAAAATGCATCTACATGATGAAACAACAATAAAGCTTCCGGAATGGAAAGAACCCCGGAAAGTTAAGACTAACACGAAAGAATTCCTTGATTTTGTCCGGCGATGTGAACGAAATTATTACATGGAAACCACGCCTACTGAAATACGGGAATACGAAGGGACTAGGGAAGAGGTTATCGAAGCGGCGCTGAAAGATTTTAGTCAGATGCGTATTGAGCCCTAATTAGTTTAATATCCCATCTAGTGCCTGCATAGTGTTCCGGTTTATAGCCAAACTACCGGGCCAAGCTAACAGGTTCTTCTAGTATTAAACAGGCCGGTTCGGCTTTTCCGTACCTACAGCAATAAGCACAAGTCACGTTACCATTGTAAATTGGTTGATCTGCCTTTATAAGCTGTGATGAGAATGGAATAAGTGCAAACCCTGTTTACAGGGTTTTTATAACTTACCGTCATTAACAACTTAAAATCCGTTGATCCAAAAGATTATGGGGGTTCAAGTTCCCCTTTTCCAACCAAGGATAAAGCTATTAAGAGTACGGTTTTAACCCCGGGAAAAGCTCGGGGTTTTTGTATTTTGTTAACGGCGAGCCAAAATATTATCCATGGAATGATAATAAGGTGCTCCAATCGATTTATTGGGGATTTTAATAATTAAAAAAGGATAGTAAAGGACGATATCTTTGTCATAATTTATAGAGAATATAGTGTTGATAATATGACGAGACCTGTATATAATAGTATAAAGGAAAGGAGGGCCTTTTATGAACGAAAGACTAGAAATTATTGGTAAGAAAATAAAAGCCTTACGGGAACAGTATGGATTTACACAAACTAATATTGCGAACTATCTTAAAGTTGATCAAAGTTTTCTCTCAATGGTGGAAAACGGAAAACGAGCACTTACATCGGATATGCTTGATAAATTGGCAGTTTTATTTGGAGTGCCTTTAACGGTGTTTGAAGGTAAGGAGGATATGACAAAACCAGTGATTTTTGCTTTACGCGCCAGCGAAATTGATGAGGAAGATTTGGAGGCAATTAGTGCGATCAATCGAATTGCCTTAAACTGTAATTTTCTGGTCCAATTGCTTGAGGGTGATCATGTTGTTGGATAAAATGGAATTGTGGAAAAAAGCAATCAGCATAAGGAAGCAGCTTGGTGAAGATGCTACTTCTCCGATTGATATATTCGCTTTAGCTTATTCTATAGACCGTCTTTCAATAGTTTTTTATCCCCTAGGTAAGCATATAAGCGGAATTTGCATAAAAGGCGACAGAAATAATGTTATTGGAATAAATTCCTCAATGACGTTAGGTCGACAACGCTTTTCGATGGCTCATGAATTGTACCATTTATATTTTGACGGTGACATGGTCGCCGTATGTTCGAAAAAAATCGGGGTAGGAAGCGAAAAAGAGCGGGAGGCCGATCAATTTGCTTCCTTTTTGTTAATGCCGCCCGATGCCCTTTCAAATATGATAAAGAAAATTAAGAAGTCGCCTTCGGATCGGCTCTCTGTGGAAGAGGTGGTCCGCATTGAGCAATTTTTTGGCGTTAGCAGACAAGCGCTTCTTGTTAGGTTAATTGAGGAAAAAGAATTAACCAGGCAAGAGGCAGAATCTATGCAACAAAATGTTATTTGGTCAGCTGGAAGTTTAGGCTATGATGATACTCTTTATAAACCGGTACCAGAAAATAAACGTTACCAGACTTACGGCTTCTATATACAGCAAGCCAAAAGAGCGTTCGAACAGGGGTTAATCTCCAACGGAAAATATGAAGAATTACTTTTATCAGCATTTCGTTCCGACCTTGTTTATGGCGATGCGGATGAAAGGGGCGAAGTGCTTGACTGATTCTCTATTCTTCGATAATGATTGTCTTGCTGCTTTTTTATGGGTTCAGCGGGAAGACCTTTTGCTTAAACTATACCCGGGAAAAATTGTTGTTCCTCAACCTGTGTATGATGAGTTGTCCTATCCCGGAATTGCCATTTTAAAAGCAAGAATAGATTATCTCATTTTTAATGGACAGGTACATGTAGAGCCAATTAACGTAGGTTCGGACGCCTATTCCCTTTATTATCAACTTACCGTTCAACCGCAAGGCGTTCAGCCAATTATTGGCAAAGGCGAAGCAGCATCTATAGCCTTAGCAAAATTAAACAAAGGTATTGTGGCGAGCAATAATTTGAAAGATATTAGCTTTTATATTAATAAATTCCATTTAAAGCATATTACTACCGGTGATATATTGCTTGAAGCATTGGTAAAAGGCTTTATAACAGAGGTTGAGGGAAATAAAATTTGGGCTTTGATGTTAGCGAAACGACGCAAATTAGGTTCACGATCATTCACTGATTACATAAAGGAAAAACAAAAACAGAACGCTAAATGATTCTTATATAGTTGGCGTTAGGAAAACATTTCCGGCAGCGGAAGTGTTTTTTTATCATTGATAACGAAACTGATCAAGGGGATTGAATAATAAGCGAATGGTAAACTCCAGAGGTCTACTGGTACAGGTAAGAGAAAAGGCTATAGGCAAAAGCCTTTAGCCTTTTCTTGTAAAGATTTTTACTACCCATAAGTGGTTAGGATTCCAATTGTTGGCCTGTTTTTTCTTTATTGGCTACTTTTTCTTCTCCTTGGGCCTGGCTTTGACCGGTTTGGCGTAGATGAACCCTCTTTTGCGCTGGCGGGCGATCTCTTTCAGTTCATACTGGTGTTTTTTCAGGAAACTCTCGACTTTGCTTCTGTCCGTAAGGGCTTCATGAACTTCAATGATGAAGTGGGGTCTTTTTGCCTTTATGATCCGGTTCATCCCTTTGAGGACCTGTAACTCAAAGCCTTCCACATCGATTTTGACTAGATCGGGAAGGGGAATGTTTTTTTGCCGGACGTAGGAGTCCAGATCCCAGACTTGAACCGGGGTGGTCAGGCTGCTGACTGTTTTTTGGAGTGAATGCTGGCCGAGACCGGAGAGATAACCTTGAAGGGACAGATTCCGTACTTCCCGTTTCGCCCCGGCCGCGACCAGATGAGGGGTAATGTTCGCCAGTTTGTTCAGGCCAATGTTGCGCAGTAATTTCCAGAAGTTCAAAGTCTCCGGTTCAAAAGCGTGGATCTGGCAATCGGGATCCTCCCGGGCCAGGATCAGGCTGTGGATACCGATATTGGCCCCGATGTCGTAGATGACCGCGCGCGGTCTGATTAAAGACTGGATAAAGGAGAGGACCTTCTTTTCTTCGACCCGCCTGGCCCGTTTCGTTTCGGCCTTGTTTTCCGCATAGATCAGGACATTTTCTTTGCCGTATTTGACCGGCATGACCTGTGTATCATCGTTGATCAACTGTTCAAGGGCCGGCTGGCGGAGGGCCAGATAATCGGGGAGGTATTCCGGGTCCAGCAAGGTGCTGACCTTTTTCTGGGGGAATTGGGCTTTTAACTCTTTTTTTAGTTGAGTGGCCAACGGTTCAGTGGCCACCCCGATCATGATCCCGTCCACCTGGTTCAGCGCATCACTAGGCAAGATCTCCACGTTTTGGCAGACCGCGAAGCCTTGCTCCAGGGCTTGTTGGACCAAGCGTCCGGAGCAATTGATCACCCCCAGGATGCGATGCTGTTTTTCTTTGAGGACGTTTAAAGCGACGAATCCGGCCAGGTCCTCACTGTAAAGCAGATAATTTCCCATGTGTTTACCCCACCTTTTGCGTACTACCGCGGCCGATGCCTTCGTAGAGAAAGCCGTGGGCGCGGACCTGCTCCGGGGTTAGAAGGTTCCGGAGGTCGATGATAATGGCTTGGGCCATCTTTGTCTTCAATAAGTCCAGGTCGAGCAGGCGGTACTGCTCCCACTCGGTGGTAATCACCACCGCCGAGGCGTCTTGGGCGGCGGTGTATTCATCCGCGCAGTAGGTAATTTTGTCGCCAAAAACCTTTTTTCCGGCGGCGAGGGCTTTCGGGTCGTGCGCCCGTATCTTCGCGCCGGCCTGCAGCAAGCCTTCAATGATTGGCAAGGCCGGCGAATCCCGTAGATCATCCGTATTGGCCTTGAAAGCCAAACCGTAAACGGCAATGGTTTTGCCGGCGGGTGGACCGGTGGTACGGATGATCTTGGCCAACATTGCTTTTTGGACCCGGGTGTTCACCGCATCGGTCGCTTCAATAATCGTAACTTGTTTGCCGTAATTCCGGGCCAGATGAATGAGGGCTTTGGTGTCCTTGGGAAAACAGGAGCCACCGTAACCTGGCCCGGCGGCGAGAAATTCGGGGCCGATCCGGTGGTCCAGCCCCATTCCGCGGGCCACGGTTGGCAGATCGGCGCCGACGGCTTCACAAAGCTCGGCGATCTCGTTGATGAACGAAATTTTGGTCGCCAGGAAGGCATTGGACGCGTATTTAATCAGTTCGGCCGTCTCCGGGTTGGTCTGGATCAGCGGGACCTTCTTCCTCAGAAAGGGGCGGTATAGCTCTTCCATAATCTTGCAGGCCTGCGGCGAATCGGCGCCGATGACAATGCGGTCCGGATTCATAAAATCGTAGACCGCATTGCCTTCCCGTAGAAACTCGGGGTTACTGACCACATCAAAAGGAACCGGCCGGCGGGTGTGCCGGGCGATCAGGTTTTTGAGGCGGCGGGTGGTGCCCACCGGGACGGTGGATTTGTTGACGATCACCGTATAACTGTGAAGTTGGGGACCGATTTGGACGGCGACGGCTTCGATTTGGCTAAGGTCAACCGACCCGTCGCTCTGCGGTGGTGTCCCGACCGCGATGAAAATGATCTGGGCATTGGCGATGCCCAACGCCAGACTGGAGGTAAAAGTCAGCCGCCCGGTCTTTAAGTGGCGGCGCAGCAGCGGTTCCAGATCTTTTTCGTAGAAAGGGACTTCTTGGCGGCGCAGTTTATTTATCTTAAACGAGTCGCGGTCAACGCCTGTTACCCAGTGGCCGGCCTCGGCCAGACCGGCGGCCGTCACCAGGCCGACGTAACCACAACCGATTACCGTTATTTTCACTTTAATCTCCTCCGCTGGATTGTCTTTGCTTCCAACTCTTTTTTATTAATTCATCTTATTTTTTTCGGGGCGGGAAAGGGATGGGCCATAAAAACATTCCCGGGGAAAAGCCTATTTTTTCTGCCATTTTGCCCTTAACAATTGGGCGCTGTGCCGGCGGAGTTGATGCCGGGCGGCCCGGGAGATCTTTGAACCCTGCCGGTAATGATAGATGGGAACGGGCGCATAGAGCACCTCATAACCGGCTTTCCGCACCCGCCAACAAAAGTCCACTTCTTCACCGTACATAAAGAACTGTTCATCAAAACCGCCGATTATGGAGAAGATTTCACGTTTGACCAGAAAACAGCTGCCTTGGATCCAGCGGACTTTTTTTTCCCGGTCGTAAAGACCCGGACGGTCCATTTCGCCTTTACCCTGGATTTTACCGGTGGCACCGGCATGGTAAATTGTCCCGTCGGGATTGAGAATTTTGGCCCCGACGACCATGGCTTTTTTATGCCGTGCCGCGTATTTCATTAATTTGGAAAGCCAATCCTTGGTAAACATGAGGTCCGGGTTTAAGAAAACGAGGTACCGGCCGGAAGTCATCCTGACCGCCTGGTTCCATGCTTTCGCTACGCCCAGATTCGCCGGGTTAAAAACCAACCGCATTTGGGCGCCGAAAAACGGGTCCTTCCGCATTGCCTGCAAATAGTCTTTGGTCTGGTCTTTACTGTTGTTGTCGATCACCAATAAACGAAAGGGCGTTTTGGTAAATCCCCATAAAGACTGGAAAAAGACGGGCAGGAAATGCCGGCTCTCGTAAGTAACCAACACAAGGTCAACTTGGGTTTCGGCCATAATGATCCCCTTTCAAATTGCCCGGCGCTGCTCTGCCTTCTATTCATTGGCCGGTTTGGGCGGTTGGGGTCCAGGGGTGGATGCGGTTGTTGGGCCGGAGCATGTACATCATGGTTTTTCCGAAGTCAACCGCCACTTTCTTGTACTGTTTGGCAATGGCCGGGGCCAGAATCACGGCGTTGACGCCGGCGGAGATTAAGGCCAGATCAAAGTCGTATTTGCCTACTTTCTTCAGCACCGTGGGAATTTGGCTATAATGCTCAAAAGCGATGGTTCCGACGATCTGCGGGGGTAAATCCGCGTATCTGCTGGTAATCAATTTGGCGTAGTCGGCGGCCCACTTTGAGATGAGCAAGGTTCGGTACCGGTGGATAATCTTCCAGAAATAGCGGTAAGAAACCATTTTACGGTTGCAGAAGACGTAACAGAGGGCGCGGGGCTTGATCCCGTAATAATCAAAGATCTTGTTGGTGAGGGCCCGTTTGAATCTGGTTGGCGCGGCAATTTCGTCGTTCTGTTGGCGACAGATCCCGACGAT
Source organism: Bacillota bacterium (assembly GCA_012521315.1). Classification (GTDB taxonomy): domain Bacteria; phylum Bacillota; class UBA4882; order UBA10575; family UBA10575; genus Capillibacterium. The sequence goes on along the minus strand of JAAYMP010000057.1, from coordinate 2,391 downwards.
GTCAGCCGCTTTGATCCCCTTCAGCATCTGGTCGCGGAGCGTGAGGTTGGGCAGGTCGACGCCTTTTCTCCCGGCGCGGCTGTCCCGTACCCAATAGGTCTTCTCCAGCTCTTGGTTGCTGAGAAATTTACCCTGGGCGAGGACGATGTTCTCACCATCCCCGATCCGGACCAGGGAAAAAGGCTTTTTCGCGCGGAGGGCGCGGTGGATCCGGCGTAAGACTTCTAAATCGGTGAGGAGTTTCTCATCGGGGAAGTCTTTAAGGGACATAGGACGCTCCTCCTTCGCTCGCCGGTTGGCTGTGATCGGCCTGTTGCACGGCGGCGAGTAAAGCGCGGACTTCGGCGATCTGGTGCTCCGGGTAGCCAAAGCGCCGCATGATTTCGGCTTCTGCCGGACCAAGGACAAAACTCTTTTTCCAGGTTTCAAAGTCGCTCCGGGTCTCCTTCATTTTGACATAGAACAGTTTCCAAGCACCGTAAAGGGGATCCGCTTCCGCCGTCCGGCCTAAACTGGTACAGACATGGGAAGTAAGGTAGGCTTTTTTCAGACCAAGCTGATTTGCTCTCCGTTCGTAATCCCGCTCTCCGACACCGTAAAGGGGGAGATTGGTTAGGTAAAAGTGTTTTCGCCAGCGCTGTTTCTCAATCATCATGCACCAGAAAAGAACGGTCCCCCGCCGGAACTCCAGGGTGTAACCGTACTTCTTCACCTGGGTGCGGGGTTGTTCTTTGATGGCGGCGGGCAAGAGGGCGACGTAGGCCAGCTTCGGGAAGTCCTTTAAGGCTTGGTACATGGCGGCGGTCCAGTTTTTGCCGGGGACCAGCACATCATCGTCCAGCTTGACCAGATACTGGCCCTGAGCCTGTTCGGCGCCGTATTGGAAGCCGGGCATACAACCGATGTTGCAGCCCGGATCCAGGATGCGGACCCGGGGGTGTTGGTACTCATGGAGAAAGGCTTGGGCATCCGCGTGGGGAGGATGGTTGTTTACCAGGATTAACTCGCTGTTCTGGTCCGTACTGGCCAGCGCCGCTTCCAGGCATTTTTTGATCAAAGGCAGGGTGTTGTAACAATTGATAATAATCGAAAAGCGCAAATCGGCTCCTCCTTTCTGACACCTTTTTTCTTTAGTGTACGGCCTAGCTGCGCCTGGGGTGATGTGGTCAAGGCACTTTCGGTGCTCAGGCCGGCGGCCGCGGGACCGAATGTCCTTCTTCTTTTTCCGTCACGGTTGGTATCACCCTACCCTGGTAGAAGGGCCTTTTAACGGAACAGGTTGTTCCTCCCATAAGGGTGATCTCATATAATATTTCGAACTTAGAAAAACGGTTAACAAACAGAGGAGGAAAGAAGGAGGAAAGAAGATGAGGGTCTTGTTTGTTGATTCCGGAGCAATGGGCTTTCATTACCGCTATGCTTACGATATCCTTGTGACCTTAAAAAAGATGAAACATCATGTGCGGCACGTTGGCCCACGGAACCTTTCTTCCAGCCTCATCAAGGGATTCCACCCGGAGGTGCTGTTGGTGGTGCATGGCAACCGCACCCCGTTGGAACAGGTCCATTATGCCCGTTCTTTGGGGGTGAAAACGGTTCTGTGGCTGGTGGAAGATCCCTACGAGATCGATCTGCACCGCGGTCCGATGGTTACCGCTTATGACCTGGTCTTTACCAATGAACGGCAGGCGGTTGCCGAGTACAACCACCCCCGGGTCTTCTATCTGCCCTGGTGCTGTAACCCCGAGGTCCACCGTCCCCTGAAGACGGAGGAAGAATACCGGAGTGATCTCTGTTTTGTCGGGATGGGCTTTCCCAACCGGCTGAAGATTTTGAATGCCATTGCGCCCTTCCTGAAGCGTTTAAACGTCAAACTAATCGGGGTTTGGGACCGCTGGGGAGAACTCCACCCGGACCTGCGGAAGTTTGTCCGACCGGTGGTCCACGATTTTCACGAGGTGCAAAAGTATTTTAACGGGGCCAAGATCAACCTTAACATCCACCGGGATCCGGTTGACCCGCCCTCCGGGAACAGGCGGGGTGTGGGCGCGACCAGTCCCAACGACCGGACTTTTGCGCTGGCGGGCTGTAGCGCGTTTCAGATTGTCGATTCGACGCGGCCGGATCTTTTTAACTGTTTCACTCCCGACAAGGAGATCGTCTGTTTTACCACCCCTGATGATTTGGCGAAAAAGATCCAATACTACCTGGGCAAAAACAAACTGCGCCGCCAGATTGGCGAAGCGGCGCACCAAAGGGCTTACCGGGAGCACACGTATTACCACCGTTTACAGCAGATCTTTGCCGAGGTGGCCAAATTGCCCACTTCCTATTGGGCACGGGTCAGCGGACGACGGCCGGTCGCCTTTTCCTTTTCCGACAGTTACCGGC
>JAAYMP010000056.1 GCA_012521315.1 Bacillota bacterium | reverse complement strand
CCCGGTTGACATTGTTGTAACCCAGGGAAGCCAAAGCGTTTTCCACCGCCCGGCCCTGGGGATCAAGGACGCTCTTTTTGAGCAAGACTTTAATTTCGGCACGCCACATTACTCTTCGCCTCCTGTTAATCTTTTATAAATCTCTTGGTATGCTGCTTCGACCCCGCCCAGATCGCGGCGGAAACGGTCTTTGTCCAGTTTCTCCTTGGTGGTTGCATCCCAGAAACGGCAGGTATCAGGAGAAATCTCATCCGCGAGGAGCACCTTTCCGTGGTGAAGCCCAAACTCCAGTTTGTAGTCGACCAGGATAATATGGCAGGTTTTCAGGTGGGCGGTGAGGATTTCGTTAATCTTCAGGGCCTGGGCGGCCATAAACCTGACCTGTTCCGCCGTGGCCAGCCCCAAGACGGCGATGTGGTCGTCATTGATGAAGGGGTCGCCCAAAGCATCGTCCTTGTAGTAGAACTCCACCACCGGACGGGGGAGAACCCACCCTTCCGCCAGTCCCAAGCGTTTGGCAAGGCTGCCGGCGGCGATGTTCCGCACCACCAGTTCCACTTTGATAATCTCCGCCCGCTTGATCAGCATCTCCCGGCCGGAAAGCAGTTTGACAAAATGGCTTTCCACGCCGGACTGCGCCAGTAAGGTAAAGAAGAAAGCGGAGATTTTGTTGTTGAGGATCCCCTTATTGGCAATTACCCCTTTTTTCAGGCCGTTAAAGGCGGTGGCGTCATCCTTGTACTCCGCAATCAGGAGATCCGGGTCGTTGGTGGCATAAATCCGTTTGGCCTTTCCCTCGTAAAGCAAAGCCTTCTTTTCGATGGGGCACCAACTCCTTTTCCCAACTTTTTCTGAGTGCTAAATCCCCACGCGGGCAAAGATCTCGTCAATGTGCGCCAGATGGTAACCCGGATCAAAACAGGCGGTCAGCTCTTCCGGGCCGAGGACGGCGGTGACCTCCGGATCGGCGCTGAGCAAAGATAAAAACGGGATTTGTTCCGCCCAGGCCCGCATGGCATGCTTTTGGACCAAATCGTAGGCGGCCTCCCGTTTCAGACCTTTATCGATTAAAGCGAGCAGGACCCGCTGGGAATAGCTCAACCCCAGACTGCGGTCCATGTTCCGCCGCATGTTTTCAGGATAGACATGGAGATCGGTGATGATCCGGTTCATACTGTTCAACATATAATCCAGCAGGAGGGTGCTGTCGGGGATGATCACCCGTTCCACCGAGGAGTGGGAGATATCCCGCTCATGCCAGAGGGCCATGTTCTCCAGGGCGGCCATGGCGTTGGCTCGGACCACCCGGGCGAGGCCACTGATCTGTTCACAGTTGACCGGGTTCCGTTTATGGGGCATGGCCGACGACCCTTTCTGCCCGGCGTAAAAGGGCTCTTCCACTTCCCTGGTTTCGGTTTTCTGGAGGCCGCGGATCTCGGTGGCCAGCTTGTCCAGGGTCCCGGCGGCAATGGCCAGGGTGGTCATGAACTCGGCGTGCCGGTCCCGCTGCAGGATCTGGGTGGAGATCGGGGCCGGCTTCAGCCCCAGTTTGCCACAGACATACTCCTCAACAAAGGGGGGGATGTTGGCAAAGGTGCCCACCGCCCCGGAGATTTTGCCGTAGGCGATGGTCGCCCGGGCTCGCGCCAGCCGGTCCAGGTTCCGCTGGAACTCGGCCACGTAAAGGGCCATCTTCAAACCAAAAGTGGTGGGTTCGGCGTGCACGCCGTGGGTCCGTCCCATCATCAAAGTATATTTGTGCGCCCGGGCCTTCTCTTTCAAGGCATCCAGGAGTCTTTGCATGTCGGCCAGGAGGAGATCGGCGGCTTCGGTCATGAGGGCGGCCAAGGCCGTATCCACCACGTCGGAGGAGGTAAGCCCGTAGTGGAGGAACTTCGATTCATCCCCCAAGCTCTCCGCCACACAGCGGGTAAAGGCGACCACATCGTGGCGGGTCACCGCTTCCAGCTCTAAAATCCGCGCCACGGAAAAGGAGGCGTTCGCCCGGACCCGCTCGGCCGCCGCTTTGGGGATGACGCCCAGCTCCGCCCAGGCTTCGCAGGCGTAGATCTCGATCTCCAGCCATTTGCGGAACTTGTTTTCCAGCGTCCAAATGGCCGCCATCTCCGGCCGGCTGTAGCGCTCGATCATCCAGTCTCACCTCGGTGTTTGTTCGACGTCTCGTCGTTATTGGTGGGTATTTGCTAGTTTTTGTCCTTCTCCGCCAGGTACACCCGCCACCCGATGGATTCCAAACGGGCGGCTTTGGCCTCAACCTCCTGGGCGAGTTTTCGTTTATACTCTTGGATTTTCCGGCGGAAAGTTTCGTCGGCGACCCCTAGAACCTCTACCGCCAGGAGGCCGGCGTTTTTCGCCCCGTTGATCGCCACGGTGGCTACGGGAATCCCCGGTGGCATCTGGACCATGGCATAGAGGGCGTCGGCGCCGTCCAAAGCTTTACCAAGCACCGGCACGCCAATCACCGGAAGCTCGGTATAGGCGGCAATCACCCCGGCCAAATGGGCGGCGCCACCCGCGCCGGCAATGATCACCCGCAGGCCGCGGCCGGCCGCGTTTTTGGCGTAGGCGGCCGCCCGGTCCGGGGTCCGGTGGGCCGAGATCACCGTGATTTCGTATGCCACCCCGAACTCTTCCAACACCGCGGCGGCCGCGCTCATCACCTG
>JAAYMP010000055.1 GCA_012521315.1 Bacillota bacterium | reverse complement strand
GCCTGTTCGGCGGGGAAGGCATCGTTGGCGTGACCATCGCCATTGTCAGCATGTTGACCGGCGCCTAAGGAGGGAACATCAAGATGGGTATGGTGATCGGTATCGATGTTGGGGGCAGTACGACGAAGATCGTCGGTCTGCACGACAAAAAAGTATATAGCCCTTTGTTGGTGAAAGCCAACGACCCGGTGGCTTCTATTTACGGTGCGTTTGGCAAGTTTATCAACGCGAACGGGTTGACCTTGGATGATGTTGAGCACATCATGATCACGGGGGTTGGCTCTTCCTATATTCACCAACCACTCTACGGGCTCCCCACCACCAAGGTGGATGAGTTCCGGGCCATCGGGAAAGGCGGCTTGTTCCTGAGCAAATTGCCACGGGCGATTGTGGTGAGTATGGGGACCGGAACGGCCTACGTCATGGCCGATGAACAGGGAGAGGTTCATATAGGGGGGAGCGGGGTCGGCGGCGGGACCCTCCTGGGGCTTGCCAATAAAATGTTGAATATCCTGCATTTTGACGATTTGATCGCCCTGGCGGAGGAGGGAAACCTGGCCCATATCGATCTGAGCATCGGCGATATCACCCAGGACCAAATCGTCGGTTTGCCACCGGAGACCACTGCTTCCAACTTTGGAAAGATCAGTGACATGGCCACCAAGGCCGATATCGCGCTGGGCATTATTAACCTGGTCTTCCAGACCATTGGGATGTTGGCCGTCTTTGCCACCCGGATCTGCGAGACGAAGGACGTGGTCTTGACCGGAAATCTGACCACCGTCCCCCAGTCCCAGGCCATCTTTGCGATGTTGCACAGTTTGTACCAGGTGCAGTTTCATACCCCGCTTTACGCCGAGTTTGCCACGGCGACGGGAGCCGCTTTATCCCTGCCGGCGGCGGGCAATCGCCTCTAAAAGCGGGGGAAGATAGGCGTCGTCCACGACGGGGGTCCCCAGGCGGCGGCCGGCGAAGTCGCCGTGGTAGTCGGAGCCACCGGTGACCAGAAGACCGTGCTTTTGGCAGAAACTGAGGTAGGAGGCGCTTTCTTCCGGGGAATGGTTGCCGGCAATGGCTTCCAGACCTTCGATGTCCCAACGCAAGATGGTTTGTTGGAATGAGGGTCTGGTCATTAACTTGAGGTTGTCTTCCACGTAAAGACCGGGGTGGGCGAGGACCGGGACCCCGCCCGCCGTCTTGATCGCTTGAATTACCTCTTCCGGCGGGGCGAAGGTAATGGTGATGTAGGCCGGGCGGCCGACCCCGAAATATTTGTCGAAATATTCGCCGACATCGCGGACGAGGCCCATTTCTTTCATGGTGTTAAACATGGGCCAGGCTCCCGCTTCCGGGTGGGCTTTCCAGTAGTCGTAACGATTCCGGTCGATTTTAATCGCCAGTTTTTCCAGGGCGACGATGGAGTCTTCTTCACTTTGGTCCCAGGCTTTCTGGTTTACGGCCAGGACCTTACGGAGTGCAGGGTGGGCGGGATCGATACCGTACCCTAAAATATGGAGGCTAATGTCCGGTGTATAACTGGCCGAAACCTCCACCCCGGGGAGGAAAACCAAACCCAATTCGGCGGCTACGGCCGTACCGGCGGCGAGGGACGCGGTGGTGTCGTGATCGGTGATCGACACGGCGGAAAGACCCAGCGCGGCGGCTTCGGTCAGGAGTTCCCGGGGGGAGAGGGTTCCGTCGGAAGCATGGGTATGCAGGTGCAAATCGATGGCCATCCAATTACCCCCTTAGCTTGGGCTTAAAGCGGACTGTTTTTGTTTAGGCGTTAACCCGTATCAAAGGGCTTTTTGGCCCAGATAATATCGGATCAAATATAAACTGCCCCGGTTTGTTTGTCAAGAAATTGCTTTTGCTTCGCGGAACAGGCGGCGAGAGCCGGCAAAGGGACAAACGGCGGGGAACGGGTGACGAGAAGATGGAAAAGAAAGGAGCGACGCAAATGGATGAGGAGATCAGACAACTGGCCGCGCGGATTAAAGAGATCCGGGCGATTGAAGGATTATCCCCGGAGCAACTGGCGGCGGAGCTTGAGATTGCGCCCGAACGCTATTTAAACTACGAAAACGGGGTGGAGGATATTCCGGTGGGCGTTTTGTACCGGATTGCGCGCCGGTTCAAGCTGGAACTTGGCGCCCTGTTGACCGGGGAGGAACCCCGGCTCCGCCGCTACGCCATCACCCGGAAAGGGCGGGGGATTTCCGTCGAGAGAAGAAAGGCCTATAAGTACCAGAGTCTGGCCTATAACTACATTGATAAAAAAGCCGAGCCTTTTGTGGTGACGGTCGAGCCCAAACCCGACACGCATCCGGTCGAACTGAACAGTCATCCGGGACAGGAGTTTAACTATGTCCTCTCCGGGACCCTTCAAGTCTTCATCGATGGTTGGGAAGTGGTTTTGGATCCGGGTGATTCAATCTATTTCGACTCCGGCATCGAACACGGGATGAAGGCGCTCAATGGCGAACCAGCCCAGTTTTTGGCGGTGATTATCTAGGCTTTTGGCATTAATGGAAACCAATAGAAAAGTGTAGGTGATAAAAGGATGAAGGTATACGAAACGGGTGAGTATCAATCCTACGATGAATTTGTGCGCCGGTTTAAGTTGGAAGCGCCGGCGAATTTTAACTTTGCCTATGATGTGGTCGACTCAATTGCGGCGGAGACCCCGGACCGGGTGGCGCTGGTCTGGTGTAACGAAGAAGGAGAAAGCAAGATCATTCGCTTTGCAGAGTTGAAGGAGTATAGTGACCGGGTTGCCTGTTTTTTGAAACGGGTGGGGATCAAAAAAGGCGACAAGGTGATGTTGATCCTAAAAAGGCGTTACGAATTCTGGTATACCCTCCTTGGCCTCCATAAAGTGGGGGCGATCGCGATCCCGGCGACCCATCTGCTGACCACCAAGGATATTATTTACCGGAACCAGGCGGCGGGGGTGAAGATGATCATCGCCGTGGCCGAACCCCAAGTGCTGGCCCACGTTGAAGAGGCTGCTCCGGCATCCCCCACTTTACAGTTGAAAGTGATGGTGAACGGGGAAGCGACCAGGCCGGGCTGGCTTGATTTCGCCCGGGAAGTGGCCGCCTCCGAACCGGTCTTTGTGCGGACGGCGGCGGAGGAAGTAACGCCGGACGATATTTCCCTCCTCTATTTTACCTCGGGCACGACCGGCCACCCGAAGATGGCCGCCCATAACTTCCAATATCCTTTGGGGCATGTGGTGACCGCCAAGTATTGGCAGCGGGTGAAGGAAGGCGGCTTGCACTTGACCGTGGCGGAGACCGGTTGGGCGAAGGCGGCCTGGGGTAAGATTTATGGTCAGTGGATGGCCGGCAGCGCTGTTTTCGTCTATGATTTTGACCGCTTTAACGCCCAGGATTTACTGCGGATGATCGAAAAATATAAGGTGACGACCTTTTGCGCGCCGCCGACGGTCTACCGTTACCTGATCAAAGAGGACCTTAGCGATTACGACCTGTCCGCTTTGGAGTACTGTGTGGTGGCCGGGGAGCCGTTGAACCCCGAAGTTTATCACCAGTTTTTAAAGATGACCGGCCTCGAGCTTCGCGAAGGGTATGGGCAGACCGAGTTGACCGTAGCGATCGCCACTTTTCCTTGGCTGAAGCCAAAACCGGGTTCGATGGGCAAACCGGCGCCCGGTTATGAGGTGGAGCTCATCGACGACGAGGGGCATCTCTGCGAAGTTGGTGAGGTCGGAGAGATTACGTTCCGGCTCGATCGCCAAAAACCGCTGGGCTTTTTTTCCGGATACTACCGGGATCCCGAAAGAACCCGGGCTGTTTGGCATGACGGCCGCTATTATACCGGGGATACGGCCTGGCGTGATGAAGACGGTTATTACTGGTTTGTCGGCCGGGTGGACGATGTGATTAAGAGTTCCGGTTACCGGATTGGTCCCTTTGAGGTGGAGAGTGCCCTCATGGAACACCCGGCGGTTCTGGAGTGTGCGGTGACCGGCATTCCCGATCCGGAACGCGGGCAAGTGGTCAAGGCGACGGTGGTCCTGGCTCCGGGTTATACCCCCAGTGACCAGTTGGCGAAGGAACTGCAAGAGCATGTTAAGCGGGTGACTGCACCCTACAAATACCCGCGGGTGATTGAGTTCCGGGCGGAGTTGCCGAAGACGATCAGCGGGAAGATCCGGCGGGTCCAAATTAGGGAAGAGCACCAGAACAGGTAGTTTTATTAACAAATGTTAAAAATTCCATTGTGTTTCCTTTAAATTGTTGCAGTATATAACGATCTTCTATACAATTAATGGAGGTAAAGGGATGCGGGACGGCTGTGTACACAGCCGTTCATTACCATTTAACTTTCATAATTTTAAAGGAGGTACGATTTATGGCGGTAAAAGTGGGCATCAACGGGTTTGGTCGTATTGGCCGGCTGGTCTTCCGTGCCGCGGTGAACAATCCACAGGTGGAGATCGTGGGGATTAATGATCCGTTTATCGACTTGGACTATATGGTTTATATGTTAAAGTATGATACCGTGCACGGGCGCTTCCAGGGCGAAGTCAAGACCGACGGTGACAAGCTGGTGGTCAACGGGAAGAAGATCGCGGTTTATGGCTTTATGGATCCGGCGGAGATCCCCTGGCGTGATTGCGGGGCCGAGTATATCGTGGAGTCCACCGGCGTTTTCACCGTAACGGAGAAGGCGTCCGCCCACTTCAAAGGGGGCGCGAAGAAAGTTGTGATCAGCGCGCCGTCGAAAGACGCGCCCATGTTTGTGATGGGTGTCAACAATGACAAATACACCAAGGATATGAACGTGGTCTCCAATGCCTCCTGCACCACCAACTGCTTGGCGCCGCTGGCCAAAGTAATCCACGAAAACTTTGGGATCGTTGAAGGGTTAATGACCACCGTACACTCGACCACCGCGACCCAGAAGACGGTGGACGGTCCCTCCAAGAAAGACTGGCGCGGAGGCCGGGCCGCCAGCGCGAATATTATTCCTTCCTCGACCGGTGCGGCCAAGGCCGTCGGCAAGGTTATTCCTGAACTCAATGGTAAATTGACCGGGATGGCCTTCCGGGTACCGACCATCAACGTGTCGGTGGTGGATCTGACCTGCCGTTTGGCGAAAGGGGCCACCTACGAAGAGATTAAAGCAGCCATCAAGAAAGCGGCGGAGAACGAACTCAAAGGAATTATGGCCTATACCGAGGACGATATGGTCTCCTCCGACTTTATCGGCGATCCCCATACTTGCATCTTCGATGCCAAAGCCGGTATTCCCTTGAACGATAACTTTGTGAAGCTCGTGGCCTGGTACGATAATGAGTGGGGTTATTCCAACAAAGTTGTCGATCTGATCTGCTATATGGCCAAAGTTGACCAAAAATAAGGTGCTTTTCAACTGGTACTTAGCCAAAAAGGGTGTCCAAAGAGGGACACCCTTTTTTTGTCTCAACCGGTGAAACGACCGACCCGGACACCCCGGAAGGAGATCGGGAAAAAAAGGCGAATTGGTATTAAGCCTGTTCCAGATCACACCAATTATCCCAAGAATCAATTGTTTGGGGGTAGCTTCAGATGAAAGCGAAAGTATTTTTTATCGATCTGCACGTTACTAGGGGGAAAAATCTCCAACAGAAGCTGGTCCGCCTCGTCAAAGCGGCGGGGATCGACCGGGTTGATTTCGACAAAAAGTTTGTCGCGATCAAGGTTCATTTCGGCGAGCCGGGGAATCTGGCCTACCTGCGGCCGAATTACGCCAAGACCCTTGTGGACCTGGTGAAGGAGCGGGGCGGCCGGCCCTTCCTGACCGATTGCAATACGTTGTACGTGGGCGGGCGGAAAAACGCCCTGGATCATCTGGATTCGGCCTACCTGAACGGATTTTCGCCCTTTTCCACCGGTTGCCACGTCTTGATCGCGGATGGTTTGAAAGGAACGGATGAGGTCCTGGTCCCGGTGGAGGGCGGCGAACATGTCAAGGAGGCGAAGATCGGCCGCGCGATCATGGACGCGGATATCGTGATCTCGCTGAACCACTTTAAAGGGCATGAACTGACCGGTTTTGGCGGTGCCTTAAAGAATATCGGGATGGGGAGCGGCTCGCGGGCAGGTAAGATGGAGATGCACAGCGCGGGAAAACCTTCGGTCAACCATGAAGCTTGTATCGGTTGCGGCGTCTGTGCGGAAAACTGCGCCCACAACGCGATCACCGTCGAGGAGAAGGCCACGATTGACCAGGCAATCTGTACGGGTTGCGGGCGTTGCCTCAGCGTTTGCCCGGTGGATGCGGTTGAACCGGCCAGCGACGAGTCCGTCGAGATCTTGAACAAAAAAATCGCCGAATACACCTGGGCGGTGTTGCACGGACGCCCCCATTTCCACATCAACATGGTCATCGATGTGTCGCCCTTCTGTGATTGCTACGGAGGAAATGACATCCCCATTGTGCCTGATGTGGGCATGTTTGCTTCGTTTGACCCGGTGGCGTTGGATGTGGCTTGTGCGGACGCGGTGAATAAGCAACCGGTGATCGCCGGAAGCGAGCTGGCCAAGTGCCACCGCACCCATGGCGATTACTTTACCGACATCTACCCCGAAACCAACTGGCGATCGGCGATTGACCACGCGGTGAAGCTGGGGCTAGGCCAGAAAGAATACGAGTTGATTACGGTTTAAACAAAAAGCCCTTGGTCATTACCTTCCGGTAAGACGAGGGGCTTTTTTAGACCTGGGCGGCCAAGCAGGTCCGCCATTGAGGTCAGTGGGAAAGTGAGATTTCCTGGCCGGCGCTGGCCCGCTCTTCACCAAGGGGAACCCGGACGGATGCTTTTCGGTGGTAGGCCAGTTCCACCCCGGTGATCTCCGCCACCGCCGAGGTGAGGGCGCAGAGGTCGTGCCGGTCAACTTCGGATAAGGCTTTTTTCCCCAGCGCCACGGCCCCCAAGACCATCTCGGCGATGCAGGAATTCAGGTAATTGGTGAGGCTTTGGGCGGCACGGTCGATATCCAGTTGGTCTTTTAGTCGTCCGCTGTACAAGACCAGTTGGGTCGGGGGTTCAAAGGGACTGGTCTCCACCATTTGGGTATGGATCATCGCCATCACCGCTGCGGTGCCGATGTAAACGGCGTCGGCCCCCAAAGCCATGGCCTTCAGAAAATGGTCGGGGGAGAGGAGCCCGCCGGCGGCGATGAGGGAAACCCGGTCGCGCACGCCCTTTTCCTCCAGATAGTCGGCGGC
>JAAYMP010000054.1 GCA_012521315.1 Bacillota bacterium | reverse complement strand
GGGGCAAGGGGACGCGGTCCGAGGATTGTTTTGCCACTCCTTCCTGGTATGAGTTGACCTACCAAGGGAAAAAAATGGTGGGCAGCGCTCAGCTCCGGCGGGGAAAAGCCCTCTTGCAGCACGGTTCAATCCTTCTCACTTACGACCATTGGTTTTGGCGGGAGGTTTGGGGGGAGGACCCGCATCCGGAGGCGGCGGGAACGGCGACTTTACCGGAGAAGGGAATTAGCCTTCAGGAAGCCTTGGGGGCGCTTCCCGATCGGGCGGTGGTGATCGCCGCCTTATGCCAAGGACTAAGCGAAGTGCTCGGTATTGATTGGGAGGAAGGTTCTTTAACCGCCGAAGAACGATGGCTGGCCGACCGGCTCCAGCGGGAGAAGTACGCCAACGCCGGTTGGAATAACCGGCGGGGAAGAAGGGAAGTCGCCGGTGGCGGAATTTGCCCTGCCCGGAAGGAGGAGCAAGCGGATGAAGGAACCACTTAAACTTGCCCTTGGTGACCAGGTGCAACTCCGGAAACCGCACCCCTGTGGCGGGACGGAGTGGGAAGTTTTGCGTGTCGGGATGGATATCCGGCTCAAATGCTTGACCTGCGGACGGTTGGTGCTCATTCCCCGTGTAAAACTGGAGAAAGGCGTAAAAAAGATTATTCGTGCCGAATATCCCAACAATCCCTAGATCTTCTCTAAACGTGTAGACTTGTCTATTTTCGTATAAAATGTTATAATTTTAGCCGTGTGCTCCCTGCTTCGCGAAGAGCGAGGCCGCAAGTCCAGAGGGAGGAGGTGTCTGTCGAATGACTTACGAAAGCGTCATCATTCTTTCTCCTCAATTAGATGAGGAGGCTTTGGAGAATGCCATCAACCGGATTCAAGACGTGATTAAAAATGGGAATGGTGAAGTGACCAAGGTTGACCGGTGGGGCAAACGGCGCCTGGCTTATGAGATTAAAGACCTGACCGAAGGTTATTATCTGCTGGTCGAGATGGAAGCGCCAAGTGAGACCGCGCAGGAACTTGACCGGGTGCTGAGGATCTCCGATGATGTTCTTCGTCATTTGATCGTCCGTCTAAACACCTGAAAAACCTGTTCTGGGTAAAGGTGGTGTTTTTTATGAATCATGTCATTTTGATTGGCCGGCTAACGCGGGACCCGGAATTGCGGTACACGCCCAACGGGGTTGCGGTCGCCAATTTTACGTTGGCGGTGGATCGCCCGTTCTCCAATCAGGAAGGGACGCGCGAAGCCGATTTTATCCCCGTGGTCGTTTGGCAGAAGTTGGCCGAGACCTGTGCCAACCATCTGCGTAAAGGACGGTTGGTCGCCGTGGACGGACGATTGCAAATCAGGAGTTATGAAACGCAGGATGGCCAAAGACGTCGCGTCGCGGAAGTGGTGGCGGCCAATGTGCAGTTTTTAGACCGGGCCGGCGAGGCGCGACGCGCGGCGCCCTCCGGTGAGGCTGGCGGCGACGCCCCCGACGATCTGGGCGGCGATGATCTTGGCGAAATCAATCTTGACGATCTTCCCTTTTAAGTAAGGGTTGGATGGAGGTGAAATTTTGGTACGGGAAAGAGGCCGGAAGAAAAAACGGGTCTGTAATTTTTGTGTCGATAAGATCGAATATGTTGATTATAAAGATGCTGCTCGCTTACGGAAGTTCATAACGGAACGGGGGAAAATTCTCCCCCGCCGGATCTCCGGGAACTGCGCTCGCCACCAGCGGCAATTAACGGTCGCGATTAAACGGGCGCGACAAATTGCATTGCTCCCCTATACCAGTGAGTAAGGGGTAAGAAACGGAGGCCTTTAAGCGCCTCCTTTCTTTTTCCCCCGCTTTTTCCCAAAGGAGGCCGGAAGGAAAATCTACTCTGGTGTGGAATAGAAGTTTAAGCAAGGAGGGTTGCTTATGACCCGCCCCCAACAGGAAGTAGATATTGCCCGAAAGCTTCACACCATAGAATGGCTCAAGAGCGAACTGTTGGAAGGGGTGTCTTTGTTTTTCAAAGCCTTGCTCGGGAATAACCGGCAAGTGATCGCCAAAGCCTTGGCGGCGATCATTTTGACCTGTTATTTCCTGGGCCGGCGGCTGGGCATCGGCCTCCAACAGATGGACCAGGCCATTGAGGAACAGCTTCGCCGCCATTTGGCGGAGGAACACCAACTGGAAGACTGGTACGGCGACTTGTCCGCTTGTCTAAATTACCTGCAAGGGAAGAAGCGGGGTTAAAGGAAGGAAGAAGAAAGCCGGGCGAGCTTGTCTTGGGTTGTACGCTGCTTAGAGGAGGTGGTGTTGATGATGAAGGTGATTCTCTTAAATGACGTGAAAGCGCTTGGGAAAAAAGGCGATTTAAAAGAGGTGAGCCCGGGTTACGCTCGTAATTTTTTATTTCCAAACAAATTGGCGATGGAAGCAACGCCGGGAAACCTGCGGAAGATAGAGGAAGAACGGGAACGGCAGAAGGTCCAAGCAGCACGCGATGAAGCAACCGCTCGTCACCTGGCTGCGCAGTTGGACGGTTTGACCTTGACCATCCAAACCAAAGCGGGTGAAGGAGGAAAACTCTTCGGCTCCATTACCGGAAAGGATATTGTCGACCGGATTCAGCAGGAAACCAAGGTTGAACTTGACAAAAAACAACTTAACCTGCCTGAGCCAATCAAAACCGTTGGGGAACATGAAGTTGCCGTCAACCTCTACCGGGGAGTGAAGGCTACTTTAAAGATCCAGGTGACTGCGGCTGAAGGTTAAAAAAAGCTTTTGCGTTCGCTCTGCGCGCAAAAGCCACGGGGATAAGGTCTAGGGAGGAATTGATTGTGAAAAGTGTGCTCAGAGGGGTTGACGAGGAAAATTCGGTTTCGGGGATGGGCTGGCGGGACCAGCTCTCCCAGGAGGATCAGTTGCAACGGCAAGTAACGGCCCTTTATACGCTTTTGGCCAATCTTTACGGATCGGACAAACTGGTGATGAAGGCAGGAAAACTTGATGCGCTTAAACTGATGCGTTCGAAAGTTTTAACCGAACGTGTCCTTGCTTTACAACGGCTGGTTTACGAAGATCCTACTTTGGACAAAATGCCACAGGAAACGGAGATCCCTTCCGTTTTGGATGATATTGAAGAAGAGATCGCCGATCTGATCGCCCGCAAAACGGTGGAGGACAAGATCGAGAAGAAGATCGCCGAGCGGATGCAGACCCGGCATGAAGAGTATGTCAAAGAGATCAAAATGCAAGTGTTAAAGGAAGTTTCCGGGCCGGACAACCCTTATACCTTAAAAAAATACGCTGAACTTGAGAAACTGGAGCAGATTTCGTTATCCCGCTCCGCCCTGGAGAAGCTGCGGCCTTCTTCCCTGGATCAGGTGGTTGGGCAGGAAGCGGCGATCCGGGTGCTCCTCTCCAAGCTGGTCTCCCCCTACCCGCAGCATGTGATCGTTTACGGCCCGCCGGGCGTGGGGAAGACCACCGTGGCCCGTCTCGTCCTGGAAGAGGCGAAGCACATCGGATATACCCCGTTTGCGGCGGACGCGCCCTTTGTCGAAGTCGACGGAACCACCCTCCGCTGGGATCCCCGGGAGGTGACCAACCCGCTCTTGGGTTCGGTGCACGATCCCATTTACCAAGGGGCCCGGCGGGACCTGGCCGAGAGTGCCATCCCCGAACCAAAACCCGGGTTGGTGACGGAAGCCCACGGTGGGATCCTGTTTATCGATGAGATCGGTGATATGGACCCGATTCTGATGAACAAGTTGCTAAAAGTGCTGGAAGACAAGAGGGTTAAATTTGATTCGGCCTACTACGATCCGGACGATCCGGGGGTACCGAAGTATATCAAAAAGCTCTTCGAAGAGGGGGCCCCGGCCGACTTTATTCTGGTGGCGGCGACGACCCGGGATCCGTCGGAGATTACGCCGGCGCTCCGTTCCCGTTGCGCCGAAGTCTTTTTTGAACCCCTGTCGAAACAGGCGATTGAGCAGATTGTCATCGGGGCGGCCGGGCGCCTTGGCGTGGAGTTGGATCCGGAGGTCCCCCGGATCATCGGCGAATACTCAATAGAAGGCCGGAAAGCCGTGGGAATGCTGGCCGATGCTTATGGGTTGGCCTTATATGAACAGTACAAACACCGGCCTGACCTGACCGTGCGCATCCGGAAGGATGATCTGTTGGAAGTGATCCGCACCAGCCGGATGACACCCCTCATGAAAGCCCGTGAGAACGTCCAAGGTGAAATTGGCAAGATCTACGGTTTAGGGGTCAGTGGGTTTGTCGGTTCGATTATTGAGATCGAAGCGGTAAGTTTTCC
>JAAYMP010000053.1 GCA_012521315.1 Bacillota bacterium | reverse complement strand
GGCGGGGCAAGCTTGATCTCTACGTGGTCATCGAGGAGCGCCCGGAAAATTGCGGCGGTCGGCTGGCAATTGATCGAAAAGTGCTGGCCGACTATTTACGCGAGTTGAACCAGGTCCGGAAAGAATTTCGCCTTGCGGGCAAGATCAGGATCGGACAGCTTTTGCAGATGCCTGATCTCTTCGTAAAAAAAGAGGATGTGAACGAAGAAGCGTTGGAAAAAGCGGTCTTAACTGCAGTGGATGGCGCCATCCAACATCTATTGGCGATGCGCTACCGCGAAGGAGAGAACCTGGCTGCCGATTTGAATGAGCGTATTCAACGCTTAAGCCAGATGATTGGCGAGATTGAGGGTGCGGCGGCGGCGTTACCCGGCCTTTACCGGGAGAAACTGACCAAAGCGGCCCGCGATTTAGCGGCCGGGGTTGAACTTGATGAACACCGGTTGGCCATGGAGGTTCTTTTTTATGTCGAACGCTCGTCCATCTCCGAAGAACTGACCCGCTTTAAAAGCCATCTGGAGCAGTTTTTATCGACGCTGAAGGCCACCGGGGCAATCGGCAAAACGCTCGACTTTATTTGTCAAGAGTTAAACCGGGAGATCAACACGATTGCGGCGAAAACCGGTGAGTTAACCATCTCCCGTTACATCGTGGAGATGAAGAGTGAAATTGAAAACATAAGAGAACAAGTTCAAAATATAGAATAGGAGGTGAAAAAATGCCGCTTCCAAAACTGACGTTAGAGGAGAAAAAAAAGGCTTTAAAAAAGGCACAGCAGGTTCGGAGTGAACGGGCCAAAATTCGTCAGGATCTAAAAGCCGGGCGGACTGGAATCCGTGAGATTCTGGAGAAGGTGGACAACGATGTCATCGCGAAAATGCGGGTTGCCTATTTGCTGGAGTCTTTACCGCGGATTGGGAAGGTTCGCACCCGCAAGATCATGAATGAGATTGGGATCGACGAGACCAGAAGAATCCAAGGGTTAGGATCCCGGCAGAAGCAGGCTTTACTAGAGCGTTTTGGTAACTAGTAAAAAAGGGGGATTCCACTCTGCATGGATATCAAATTGATCAATATAGGTTTTGGCAATATGGTTGCGGCCAACCGAATTGTGGCGATCGTGAGTCCCGAATCGGCGCCAATCAAACGGATTATCCAGGAGAGCCGTGAGCGTGGGACCCTGATCGACGCTACCTATGGGAGGAGAACGCGGGCCGTGATTATTATGGATAGCCTCCACGTCATTCTCTCCGCAGTGCAGCCAGAAACTGTTGCGCACCGTTTAAATTCGAAGGAAGCAGCGAATAATGATCCAGAGGAGTAATCAATGACCGATGGAAGGCTTACTTTTTGTGCTTTCGGGTCCATCCGGAGTGGGGAAAAATACGGTTTTAAAGGAAGTGCTGGCCAAGCGTCCCGATCTGACCTATTCAATCTCGGCCACGACCCGTCCGCCCCGCGGGCAGGAGGTTGACGGGGTAAACTACTTTTTCTTAACGGAAGAGCAGTTCTTAGCAGAACGCGCAAAGAATGGGTTTTTAGAGTGGGCGGAGATTTATGGTCATTACTACGGCACCCCCAAAAAGCAGGTTGTAGCTCTGCTTCAAAAAGGACAACATGTGATTCTGGATGTGGACATTCAAGGCGCTGCTCAAATCCGGCAAAACTATGCGAATGCGGTCTTGATCTACCTTCATCCACCCTCACTGGCCGAACTAATCCGGCGGCTGCAGGAGAGGAATACCGAAGATGAAGAGGCGATCAGGAAAAGATTGGCCTATCTGGAGACGGAGTTGGCCGCGGTTGAATTCTATGACTATGTTGTTGTCAATGACCGGTTGGATGAAGCCTGTATGCGGGTGGAATCAATCATTAATGCCGAAGAAGTTCGAGGAGCGCGCGGGTACTGGAAGCGGTTCCTTAACCCTTGACAAAACGGGAAAAACTGCTTAAAGTTATTTATGAGTACCGGTTTAGGGAGGAATCTTGCCCCGATGATTACACCTTCTTTGGAAGAGCTCTTGGCAAAGGTCGACAATAGATACACTCTTGTGGTAACCGCTGCTAAACGTGCCCGCCAGATTATCAACGAAAGCGGTCCGAATAAAGACGAGGTCATCGGAGCAGTCTCGACCGCTTTGGAAGAGATTCTGCAGGGAAAAATTGTTCCCGTACAGAAACCCTATAGTAGTTATGTGTAAGGGTACATTTTTGACCCCGGCGCGTCTGGCGCCGGGTATTTTGTTATTTACGGCTTTTTACGCGCCGGAGGTTGGAGGATGCGGATGAAACCCGGTCGTTACGTTCAGGTCTGTGTTAACCTACCGGAGTTGCCGGACAACCGATTATACGATTACCAGATCCCCGCCGACTGGCCGTTCGTTCCCCCCGCGGGCAGTCGCGTTTTGGTGCCTTTTGCCGGGCGGCGGGCGGAGGCAATCGTCTGGGGTTGCCAGGAACCGACCTACCCGGAAAAGATCAAAGACGTCCTGGCGGTGTTGGACGATACACCTCTGCTCACACCGGACCAAATGTCCCTCGTGGACTGGCTGGCCGGGCGTTACTTCTGCCGGCGGCAGGATCTCCTCGGTCTGTTTTTACCGCCCGGGCTGAAGGCCCGGACGGTGAAATGCTGGCGGTTGACCGGAGAACCGGACCAGCTGACGGCGTTGCTCAACCGTCTTTCCCTAACGCCGGAGGAGCACAGGGAGCTGCGGGAAGCGTTGGCCGGGCTCACCGAAGAATATACGCCCCTGCCCAAGTTGCCACCGGCGTTTAAACCATATTTAACACAGTTGGTGGCGGACGGTTTACTTCAAATCTGCTGGCGACCGCAAAAACCGGCGGTCAACTTCAAAACAGTTCAGGCTTACACTTTAGCCCCGGAGTTTGCCCAAACCCCGGCCGGCCGGTTGACGGCGAAACAACAGAAAGTGCTGGCTTTCGTGGCGGAGCAAACCGCCCCGGTGGGCGTGAAGGAGATTCTGGCGGCGACCGGGGTAACCTCCAGCGTCATATCGGCCTTGTGCCAAAAGGGATACCTGACGAAAACGGCTTTAACCGTGGCGCGGAACCCCTTTCGGCAACCGGTGGTTCCCCAACCGGTTCCCGCGCTCAACGCCGAGCAGGCGCAGGCTTTTGCCCAGATCCGCGCCGCTTTGCACCAGGGGGAAACGGCCGCCTTTCTTTTGCACGGGGTGACCGGCAGCGGCAAGACCGAGGTGTATTTGCAAGCAATCGCGGAAACCCTTAAGTTGGGTAAGGATGCTCTTTTCCTGGTTCCGGAGATTGCGTTGACCCCGCAAACCGTGGAACGGGTCCGGGCCCGCTTCGGCGAGACGGTAGCGGTCATCCACAGCAGCTTGTCCGAAGGCGAACGGTTTGATCAGTGGTGGAAGATCAAAAACGGTGAGGTTAAGGTGGTGGTGGGGGCGCGTTCGGCCGTTTTTGCGCCTTTGCCCAACCTGGGCTTGATCATCATCGATGAGGAGCACGAGTTTACTTATAAACAGGAGGAGGTCCCCCGTTACCACGCGAAAGAAGTTGCCCACGAACTATGCCGCCGGAAAAAGGGTGTGCTGGTGCTGGGGAGTGCCACGCCATCCCTGGAAAGTGTCTACGCCCGGGAAACGGGGCAATTGAACGGGCTGACCCTGACCCGGAGGGTGCTGGGGCGTCCGCTGCCCCGGGTCCAGTTGGTCGATTTGCGCCAAGAGTTCAAAGCGCGGCGTTTCACCGTTCTTTCGCCCGCCCTGAAGGAGGAGATCGCCAAGCGGCTCCAGCGCCGGGAACAAGTGATCATTCTCTTGAACCGCCGGGGCTTTGCCACTTTTGTGCTTTGCCGCGAGTGCGGACAGGTCTTAAAATGCCCCGCTTGCGATGTGGCGCTTACCTATCACCGGAAACCGCATCTTCTCCGTTGTCATTACTGTAACTACCAAACGGTTCCGCCGAACCATTGTCCCCACTGTCAAAGCCATTATATCCGCTATTTCGGTCATGGGACCCAACGGTTGGAAGAGGAATTAACCGCCGAATTTCCCCATGCCCGGGTTGCGCGGATGGATCTGGATACGACCAGCCGGAAGGGGAGTCATGAACAGATCTACCGGCAACTGGTCCGGCGGGAGATCGACATCTTATTGGGGACTCAAATGGTGGCCAAGGGTTTGGACCTGCCCAATGTGACCCTGGTGGGGATCGTCGCCGCTGATGCGGGACTGAATCTTCCGGATTTCCGCGCGGCGGAGCGGACCTACCAACTTTTAACACAGGCGGCGGGCCGCGCGGGCCGCGGCAGCGAGGCCGGGTTGGTGGTGGTCCAGACCTATAACCCGGATCATTATAGTATCAAAGCCCTGGTTACGCAGGAGGAGGAAGGCTTCTACCGGCAGGAGCTTGCTTACCGGGAAGCCGCCAATTATCCCCCTTTTACCCACCTGGTCCGGGTACTCTTTTCCGGCTCCGACCGGCAAGCAGTGGTCAAAGCCGCACAGAAGTGGACCTCCCTTTTGCAGATGGCGCTGACGAAACTGGCGCTCCCGCCGGCGGCCATGGAAATAATTGGGCCCCAGCCGGCCCTGGTTGAAAAGGTAAATAATAAATACCGCTGGCATACTTTACTGAAAACGAAAGAACTGGTCCTGGCGGAGCGTTTGTTACCCCGTATTGTCCAGGCCCTCCACCGCGAACGGCGTCAGGGGGTCCGGATTATCATCGACGAAAATCCCTATTCCGTGTTATAATACTTTCAGCAAGCCTTTCCGGCTTTATTTTTCCTATTCCGGCGGGAGAGGATCTTTTCCGGCCGTCATTGGCATAGATCAATAATGTCCTTGATTCCTTAAAACCTTGGCAGGTTTGCATTTTGCTCCGAAAGGAAGAGCTGTTCGATGGTCTTACCGATTTTGACCGATCCCCATCCGCTGCTGCGTCAAAAGGCCAAACCGGTGAAGAAGATCACCAAAAGGCTAAAAAAACTGGCCCAAAACATGCTGGAGACGATGTACGCGGCAGACGGGGTCGGGCTGGCCGGCCCCCAGGTGGGTGTGGATGAGCGGATCATTGTCATCGATGTGGGGGACGGCCCGCTGGTCTTAATCAATCCGGAGATTGTCAGCGCCACGGGCGAGGCGCGGGACGTGGAAGGTTGTTTGAGTGTTCCCGGCCGGAACGGGTATGTGACCAGAGCGGCCAAAGTAAAGGTGGCCGCGGTTGATCTGGAAGGGCGCCGGGTCGAGTTCGCGGGTGAAGGGCTCCTTGCCCGGGCATTTCAGCACGAGATCGACCACTTGGACGGGGTTTTGTTCATTGACCGCCTGACACCGGAAGCAGGGGGAGCAGAAAAATGAGACTGGTTTTTATGGGCACGCCGGAGTTTGCGGCGGTCTCCCTCCGGAGTTTGCTGGCGGCCGGACATCAGGTGGCCGGGGTGGTCACGCAACCGGACCGCCCCCGCGGGCGGGGGATGAAAATGTCGCCCTCGCCGGTGAAGCAGTTGGCCGAGGAGTATGGCCTTCCGGTTGTCCAACCGGACCGGCTTCCCGACGATCAAGTGATGTCTTTGCTGGCGGAGGCCCGTCCCGC
>JAAYMP010000052.1 GCA_012521315.1 Bacillota bacterium | reverse complement strand
CCTCCGGGCGGACGGTGATCAGATTTGTGCCGGCTTCGGGCTCACTGATCAATTGTCCGCGGACGGTCTTCAGGTTGAGTGATTGTTGAAGCATCCAAGCCGTATCGGCCCGGCTGGCCAGGCGGCCCGGATTAAAGGCGGGGCCGTAATACTTGGGCAGCAGGCCCAGTTTGGCTGCCATTTCGATCTGGTAAAAAGCCCAGTAATCCCCGGCCACATCGGAGAAGGTCGGAATAAACTCGATGGTGTAGTGCTCCTCGTCGGCGCCGATCTTCAAGAGCCGGGTCAGCATCACCACCATCTCCGCCCTAGTGACCGGTGCTTCCGGTTTGAAACTACCGTCTGGATACCCGGTGATAATTTTTGCTTCGGCCAAAGCCGCAATATAATCTTCGGCCCAGTGCCCTTTGGTGTCCGGGAATTGACCCTGGTGAGCTGCCTCTTTGAGTCCATAAGCGACCGCCAATGTTTTGGCCAGTTCGGCCCGGGTGATGCTCTGGTCCGGGCGAAAAGTACCATCAGGGTAGCCGTTGAGGATTCCTTGCGCGATGAGATCTTTCACGCTATCTTCCACCCAGTGCCCGGCGAGATCAGCCGGGACGGCTTGGACCACCGGAGTTGCAAATAAGAAGATGAAAAGGAACAGAAGGGAAAAGACGAAACGGGGACGTAAAGAAAACATTGCTGTTCACTCCCTTGGTTTGTCGGACTACACCATTTAAATTCGCGGATGCCAGTGGGTATCCTTTATGTAAATCTTGGCCTGCCTGGCAAGGGAAAAAAAGAAAGGATTTTCCCGTCAAAGCTGGAATAAGTTAAAGTCGGAAAAGGAGTGGCGGGCTTTGCCGGAGATACTTACGGTTTCACAGGTTACTTTGTATATCAAACGTCTCCTCGAA
Source organism: Bacillota bacterium (assembly GCA_012521315.1). Classification (GTDB taxonomy): domain Bacteria; phylum Bacillota; class UBA4882; order UBA10575; family UBA10575; genus Capillibacterium. Next base: position 3,141 of record JAAYMP010000052.1, on the reverse strand, counting down.
AACGATGGAGTCCTGCAGCAAGTCTGGGTCGGTGGCGAGATCTCCAACTTTACCCTTCATTCTTCGGGGCATATGTACTTTACCCTTAAGGACGAGACTTCCCGGCTCCGGGCGGTGATGTTCTGGCGGGAAAACCAGTCGCTTAAGTTCCGGCCGTACGACGGGTTGGAAGTGATCGTCAGCGGCCGGATTGGCGTTTACCCAAAGAGCGGCGAATATCAACTCTATGTTGATTTCATGGAAGTCGCCGGCATGGGCTCCCTCTACCTGGCTTTTGAGCAGCTAAAAGAGCGATTGGCCCAGGAAGGACTCTTTGCCCCGGAACGAAAAAAACCAATCCCCCGTTTACCCCGGAAGATTGGGGTCATCACCTCCTCGACCGGGGCGGCGGTCCGGGATATCATCAAGATCTTGCACCGTCGTCATGCCCGCGTGAATATTCTGGTCATTCCCGCGCAAGTACAAGGGGAGACCGCGCCGGCCAGTTTAGTGGCGGCCTTACAAGCAGCCGGGCGTTTGCCCGATTTGGATCTGGTCATTATCGGGCGGGGCGGCGGCTCTGCTGAGGAATTGTGGGCTTTCAATGATGAAGGAGTGGCCCGCGCCATTGCCGCCTGCCCGCACCCGGTGATCTCCGCGGTGGGGCACGAAACCGACTTTACCATTGCCGACCTGGTGGCCGACCTGCGCGCGCCGACACCGTCCGGTGCCGCCGAATTAAGTGTTCCGGAGGTCGACGAACTGCGCAACCGGATTAAACTGTGCACCGACAATCTAAACGCTTTATTCTCGCGGCTTTGCGCCCGCAAACGCGCCCAGATCGAACGGTTGGCTTTTCACCCGGTTTTACGCCATCCGGACCGGGTGATCTTGGCGCGGCGGCAACAAGTGGATGAAGGAAAGGAAGAATTGGTCGACCGGATGCTTGCCGCCCTCGAAGAACGGAGGAAGGAATTGCGGCGGAAGATGGAACAGCTGGCGATGGTCAACCCCCTGGCGGTATTGAACCGCGGCTACAGTCTGTGCTTTCGGGAAACCGATGGCCGGTTGGTGCGGGAGGCGGCCGAAGTGGCACGGGGTGATTTTTTACGGATCACCTTCCGCCGTGGGCGGCTCCGCACCGTCGTGGAAGAAGTGGAAGAGGAAGTGACGACATGAGCGAAAAAATAACGGAGAAGACTTTCGAAGAAGCCCTGGCCCGCTTGGAGTTTATTATTGCCGAATTGGAAAAAGGCGAGTTGAATCTGGATGAAAGTTTAAAACTATTTGAGGAAGGGATCGCCCTGGCCCGCCATTGCAATGCCAAACTCGATGAAGCCCAGGGCAAAGTGGAGCTGCTATTGGGAATCGAGGACGGCGTGGCCAAAACCACCACTTTCCAGCCGGAGGAGGAATCGGTTTGAACCTGCCGGAACTCCAGTTTTACAAAGAAAAGATTGAAGAAGCGCTTGATTCCTACCTGCCAAGTGTTACCTGCACCCCGGCGATCATCCATGAAGCGATGCGCTACAGCGCTTGCGGCGGCGGAAAAAGGATCCGGGGAACGCTGGCGCTGATCGCTTGTGAAGTAGCCGGTGGGCGATGGCAAGACGCCCTGCCGGCGGCGTGCGCGTTGGAGATGGTCCACGCCTATTCCTTGATCCATGATGATCTTCCTTGTATGGACGATGATGAGCTGCGCCGGGGCAAACCCACCAACCATCGGGTGTTCGGTGAAGCCGTCGCCCTTTTGGCGGGGGATGCCTTGTTAACCCAAGGGATCGCCACCATGCTCAATTATATCCCGGCCGGCCTTGAAGAAGCATACCACCGGGCTTTGCAGGAATTGGTCCAGGCCAGTTGTACGCAGGGGATGATCGGCGGGCAGGTGTTGGACCTGGCCGCGGAAGGGAAAAAGCTGACCCTCGAGGAGCTCAAGCTAATCTACCAATGGAAAACCGGCGCCCTGATCCGGGCGGCTTTACGGATGGGCGTCCTGATTGGCGGGGGTGAGCCGTGGATCCTCGAAGCGTTGACTGTTTATGGCGAAGCCCTTGGCCTTGCTTTTCAGATCACCGACGATCTCCTGGATCTGGAGGCCGACCCGAAAATCCTCGGGAAAATGGTGGGCAGCGATTTAAGAAAACAAAAAGCAACGTATCCAGCTCTTGTCGGGATCGATGAGGCCCACCGGTTAGCCGCCGAAGAGATTAGCCGGGCGTGTGCCGCCCTTGCTCCTTTAGCCGAGAACGGTAAAGTCCTCATCGAACTGGCTGAAGCAATCCTAAAGCGAAACTACTGAACAGAAGCGAACAGAGCCGTACGCGCAAGCCTTGAGAAGGTTGAAGGAGGAAAAGATGGGCAGATTTTCGGAAAACACGGTCTTTTGGAGCGCCTTTCTTGCCTGGTTGGTTGCCCAGATCCTTAAGGGGTTGTTGTCCCTAATCAAACAGAAAAAAATGGATTTCCGTCGTTTTGTCGGTGCGGGCGGGATGCCCAGTTCCCACTCGGCGTTTGTGTCGGCTTTGGCGACGGGAGTCGGGCTCACCGACGGTTGGGCTTCGACCAGTTTTGCCTTGGCTTTGGTTTTTGCGTTGGTGGTGATGTACGATGCGGCTGGGGTGCGGTTGGCCGCCAGCAAACAGGCGCAGGTCTTAAACAAGATGGTGCAAGAGCTCTTTGGCGAAAGAGAGTTTCACCATAAACGCTTGAAGGAATTGATTGGCCACACCCCGGTGGAAGTAATTGTCGGGGCTTTGCTCGGGATCTTTTTTGGCTGGTGGTTGGTGGCCGGAAAATAAATTTTAAAAAGTTCTTGTTCTGTGTTATAATGAATAGTGCACAGAAGATGGTGTAGTATCCTAGTCGGAAAGTCGTTTCGAAGACGGGCCTAAAAATCCGTCAAGGGCACATCGATGAAGTCCCTGGTGCTAGCCGCTGACGCCCAGTCGGGGGCGGTGCTGGGGGTTAAGGTAACGGGGCACCCCGCAAAGGCATGCAGGTGTCGACCCCTTACCGTGGAGACCCAAGTGCGTGGGGAAGCTTACGGGCCAAACTACGGCTTGGGATAGGAACCTGCATACGGTGTGGAAGGAGTTCGCTGCTCACGAAATATCGATGCAGTGTAGCCTGCCTTGAGGTGGGGTGGCGAGGATAACGGGT
>JAAYMP010000051.1 GCA_012521315.1 Bacillota bacterium | reverse complement strand
TTAACGGAGAGGTTTCTCTCCACGGATCAGACCTCCTTTTGGGGATAAATCCTAAGTTATATTCGCCCTCCAAACCGCAACTCCTGCTCATTTCGGAAAAAACCTGGAAAAAACGGAACTGCGGGCGAATCACCGGCCGAATGCCTCTTCCCCTCTATTATACTACGAAACAACCTCTATTAACTTCTTTCCTGAGGATAATTCTCCTCTTTCCCTCGCTATTATCTTTATTTTTACTATAAATCCAAATTTTTGCTCAAATTATTATCTGGAACTATGGCTTGCGGAGTGTTGTCCAATATGATAGAATTGACCTAGTATGAATTAAGCTCTGTGGAGGTGTAAACCAAGTGTCTGCTCGTTGTGACATTTGCAGTAAAGAACAGCAAACCGGTAACCAGGTCAGTCACTCCAACATCAAAACCAAACGGGTTTGGAAACCGAACATCAAACGGACGAAAGCCCTGGTCAACGGAACGCCCAAGACAATTAAAGTATGTACCCGTTGCTTGCGTTCAGGTAAGGTCCAAAGAGCGATCTGAACAGAGGTAGCGTGTACCCCAAAAAAAGGCCTTTTTTCTGGGTCTTTTTTGTTTGTTTTCCGGTTGTTTTATCTAAGGATCTGGCCTCTTTCCGGTCTTCGGTTTCCTGCTTGAGTGGAGCATGATTAGGTATTTGTTGAGGTGATTGATGTTGAACCAATACCAAAAGATGAAGCTTTTTACCGGGACCGCCAACCCTGCTTTGGCTCAAGAAATTGCCAACCATCTCGGCGTCTCTTTGGGTGGGGTCCGGATCTCCCGTTTTGCCAACGGAGAAATCTATGTCCGTTACGACGAAAGTATTCGTGGGGCCGATGTCTTCGTCGTCCAACCCTTTTCCAAGCCCGTCAACGAAACCCTCATGGAACTCTTGATCATGATCGATGCGTTAAAACGCGCCTCCGCCGGGCGGATCACGGCAGTGATCCCCTTTTACGGTTACGCCCGTCAAGAAAAGAAGACCGCACCCCGGGAACCAATCACCGCGCGCATGGTCGCAGATATTCTCACTTCGGCCGGTGCGGACCGGATCTTGACGATGGACCTGCACTCCCCGGCGATTCAAGGTTTCTTTAACATTCCCTGTGACAACCTGACCGCTCTCCCAAAGCTTTCCCAATACATAAAGGATAAGAAGATTGAAGACGGTGTCGTGATCGCGCCGGACGCGGGCAGTGTGAAAAAAGCGGAAAAACTTGCCACCTATCTGCATTTGCCCTTGGGCGTCATGTATAAAAGAAGACCCAGCCCGAATGTGGCCGAGATGTCTTTTTTCATTGGCGATGTCAAAGACAAATCACCGATTATTATCGATGATATGATTGATACCGCCGGCAGTTTGGAGCAGGTGATCGACGCTCTGGAAGAAAGAGAAGCCAGAGAGATTCATATTCTTGCCACCCACGGGGTCTTTTCCCCGCCGGCTCTTGAACGCCTAGACCGGCCCAGCGTTAAAGAACTGGTGGTCTGTAATACCTTGCCCTTAACCGAAGACCCCGCCTATCCCAAGTTAAAACTGCTTTCGGTCGCGCCGTTGTTTGCCGAGGCCATCCAGCGGATCCATGAAAACGACTCCGTAAGCGTGCTCTTTGATTAAGGGCCCAAGCTATTAAAATGCCAGTTAAAATGCGTATCAGTCGTTCCTGGCGAGTGGTCTTCACTCGCCAGGAATTGTTTTTAAAAGGTCTGGAATGCTCACCATCGGTTGGCCCCCAAAATAAACCTGGGGCACTTCACCCATGATGATCGCTTCGGTCAGGGGCACCTCGGCCCGGATCTCCACATGGGAATGGAGCAAAGGAACGACCACCCGGACCATTGTTTTTACTTCCAAATATATTTTATGGCGTGTTTGGTTGATTCCGGCCTCCTCAAAAACGTCGTAGACCCGGCTTTCCACCGTCCCGACCGGAACAATCACAATGGGAATATCGGGCCCCCGCCCCGCCAGGATCTGGCTGCCCAACAACTGCCCGAGGGGAAGGTAGATTATATCCTTCGCGTTTTTCATCAATTGTTGCACGGTGATGGTGGCATCCGAAGCCAGGCGGTTGATCTCGCCGGTATTGGGTTGCATCAGGACAACCCGCCCACGGTTATCCACCTTCACCGAGATTAAATCTTCGTAACGAATATTTTTGGCGACCTTCTCGCGAATTGCCTGGTTGATTGAGGTTGTAGCCAAGACGCGCGCGTGGGCTTCCGCTTTCGCCTGGATGACCGGCCGCAATCGATGATCGGCAAAGAGGAATCCGCCGGTCAGAAAGAGAATAAATAAGAAAAAAAGTAATGTCCTTTTCTTTAAAAAACGCGGTGGTAAAACCAGGATTTGCCTTCTTTTTTTTAGTCGCATCCGCATATACCCACCACCTTTTGTTGGTGACTGAAAGTCCCGTCAATCATCTTTTTACTCTTATTTTTATGTCCGTTTTCACCTTTTTAACCTTAGCCCAATATATAGCCTTCGGTCGGAAAATATGCGATTCTTTACCTACCAATCTGGGAGGGGCAGATTATGGCCAAACTACATAAACCGTTCGGCTTATCATGGCGTTTAATCGGCGTGGTTGTTGTTTCCGGGCTCTTGCTCGGCGTGGCCGCCGGCATCATCTTTGGCTCCAAAATTCCGGACAACCCCCCGCCCCCGGTGGAAGCAACGATCATCTATGATATCAATGGCGACATTGTCCAACGCCTTTTTCAGGAAAACCGCATCCCGGTGGATTTTGACCAGATTCCCGAGATGATGAAGAACGCGATCATTGCCATCGAGGATCCGGATTTCTACAACCACCGGGGGATCAAGGTCAAAGCTATCCTGCGTGCCGTTTGGGTGAACCTTTTGGCCTGGGACTTTAAACAAGGGGGCAGCACCATTACCCAGCAGTACGCAAAGGTCTCCCTCTTAACGCAAAAGAAGACCATCTCCCGGAAGGTCAAAGAATGGTTCTACGCGATCAATCTGGAACGGAATTTATCAAAGAACGAGATTCTAGAACGCTACTTGAATTATATCTACTTCGGGAACGGGGCCCACGGGGTGGAAGCCGCGGCCCAGCGTTATTTCAATAAACACATTTGGGAACTGGAGTTGCCCCAGTTCGCCTTGCTCGCCGGGATCATCCGCAGTCCGGGCTACTACTGCCCGTTCAAAAACCCGGAAAATGCCCTGGACCGCAGGAATTTTGTCCTCGAGAAAATGGTGGAGGCCAAATACATTACCCCCGACGAGGCCACGCAAGCCCGGCAAACGTCGTTGGGCGTGGTGAGCGAAGGCGCCCGGATCCGGAACGCGCCCTTCTTTGTCGACTACATCATTCAAGAACTGACGGTCAAACAACAATTATTCACCGAAGAAGACCTCTATACCCAGGGCTACCGGATCTACACCACCTTGGACCTGCGGATGCAAGCCTGCGCCGAAGAAGCCATCACCGATTTGCCCACCGGGGAACCGGACCGGAACAATGTCACCCAACCGCAGATCGCCTTTGTCGCCATGGACCCCACCAATGGCCACATCAAAGCGATGATTGGCGGGCGTGATTGGCAAAACACCCAGTTAAACCGGGCGACAAAAGCCCACCGTCAACCGGGTTCCTGCATCAAACCCTTTGTTTACACGGCGGCCATTGACAGTCACCGGTTTACGCCCGCTACCGTCTTGGTGGACGAGGAGATCGAATACCCGACCGGGGACGGCGAGGCCTGGATTCCCCAGAATTTCAGCAAAACTTTTCAGGGGCCGGTCCGTTTACGGACGGCTTTGGAGAATTCCCTCAATACCATCTCCGTGCGCCTCACCGACCAGTTGGGCGTGAGCACCGTCTTTAAGATGGCCCAGAACATGGGCTTGACGAGCCTGATCTCCAGCGGCGGGTTGAATGATATGGCCCTCTCCCCCCTGGCCCTGGGTGGTTTAACCCGCGGTGTCACGCCTCTGGAACTGACCGCCGCCTACACCCCTTTGGCCAACAAAGGGATCTATTCGGAACCCATCGCCATTCTGAAAGTAACCGACAGCCAAGGCCGGATTCTTTTGGAGAATGCACCCAAGCGCCGCGTGGTGATCCGGGAATCGGTGGCTTACGTGGTCACGGATATGCTCAAAGGGGTTATTGAAAACGGGACCGGGCGCCGGGGCCGGATCGGGCGGCCGGCCGCCGGGAAAACCGGTACCTCCGACCAGGACACCAACGCCTGGTTTGTCGGGTATACGCCGGAGATCATCGCCGGCGTCTGGATCGGCAATGACAGCCAGGCGATCCCCATGGTTGTGAACAACACCAAAATTACCAGCGGTTACGCCGCCGAAATCTGGGGACGGTTTGCCCGGCGGGTCTTAGAGAACCGGCCGATCACCGACTTCCCGGTTCCGGCGGGTGTTTCGACCAATATTGAAGTCTGTGCCGAAACCGGCTACCTGGCTTCCCCCTACTGCCCCGAGACCATCCGGGAAGTCTTCATTGCCGGGACGGAGCCGGTGGATTCCTGCCCGACCCACTCCGCCCCCGACCTGGGGAGTAAAATCATCCTCCAAATCTGCCTCGACTCGGGCGCCTTGGCCACCACCTTCTGCCCGGCGGACCGGGTGATCTCCAAGACCTACTGGGCGATCACCGGCACGGATACCACCGACGGCAGTCCGATGCCGACCGGCCACTGCCCGCTGCACGGGGGGACCCCCGGTGAAGAGGTCGTCTTAGAAATCTGCACCGAATCGGGGTTAATCGCCACCCCCTTCTGCCCCTTTGAGGCGGTGGAGACCGTCTCCTTCACCCCCGGCGAGGAACCCACCCTCCCGTGTAACCTCCATGCGGGACGGAACCGCCGGTAGGCAGTGGTAGGCAGCCGGGATAAACCGGCCAATCAGCAAAAAAGAACACGAACCCGCCTTTACAGGGGGTTCGTGTTTTCTTTGGCATCCGTTCAAGCCAATTCACCACAATATCTGCTGCTATGAGCTGTTCGCCGCTTCCACCGCCAAAGCGTTCAGAAAAGCAGCTTCTGCCGGCGAATCCAGATATTCTCCAAAAAGCCGATGGCGAAAAGGTTGGTAATCATCGAACTGCCTCCGGAACTGATAAACGGCAACGGGATCCCCGTAATCGGCATGATCCCGATATTCATCCCGATATTCTCCAGGATATGAAAGAGAAACATGGCCATGATCCCGGCGGCCACCAGCACCCCGTTTTTATCCTTGGCCTGCTGGATAATGACCAGGCAACGCCAGATCAGAATGAAGAATAAAACCAAGGTCAAGAAACCGCCGATAAAACCCAATTCTTCACAGAGAATGGCGAAGATAAAGTCATTGTGGCTCTCCGGCAAATACCCCAAGCGTCCCTGGGTCCCTTGGAAAAGTCCCTTGCCAAAAAAGCGCCCGGACCCGACCGCAATGATCGCCTGCCGCACATTCCACCCGCTCCCCGTCGGGTCCGCGTCCGGATTAAGGAAGATCATCATCCGCTTAATCTGGTACTCTTTAAACGGCAACGGGGTGCCGAAAAAATAATGGCTGGCAAAGAGTAGGGCCAAACTCAAAACCCCGGCGAGAATAAGCAACAGCAAAAAGCGGCGGTTGTACCCGGCCACATACAGCATGACAAAGAAGAAAAAGATAAAGACCAAGGTCGTCCCCAAATCCGGCTGCAGTAAGATGAACAGCAGCGGAAGGGCGATATGCACAAAGGGTGACCACAGATCCCAGAAGGAATCAATCTCCTCTTTCTCCGCTAAGTGTTTGGCCAAAGTCAGGATCACTAGCAGCTTGGCAAACTCCGAAGGTTGCAGGGAAAATCCGCCCAGATTGATCCAGGATTTTGCTCCTTTAACCTCCAAACCAAGGGGCGAAAGGACCAAAACCAGTAACAAAAGGTTGACCCCGTAAAGAATCTGGTACATCAAGTCGGGCAGCCGGTAATCGCTGAACATGAGCAAGACCATCCCGACCACCCCGATGGCGACCGCCACCAACTGTTTTTTGACCATTGCCAAAGGGTCGCCGCCGGTCAGATCGTAATTGTTTCTGGTCGCGCTATAAACCATCACCAAGCCGATGGCGACCAGGAGAAAAACGGAGACCAGCAGATAATAATCGATGTTTTTTAAGGTCTTTTTATCCCACAACGCTTCGTCACCTTTTTCTTTAGCGCCAGCGGTGTTTTACTCGATAGCGCGGCGTACTCTGACGACGGGTATATTGGCCACCAACTCGGCCTTGGTTTCGGTGGTGTTCAGTTCGATCTCAATCTCGTCTTCCTCAATCTCCACATACTTGGTGATGGCGTTGATGATCTCCTCCCTTAATTGCTCAAGCAGCCCGGTGGAGACCTTCGCCCGGTCATGGACGAGGATTAAGCGCAACCTATCAACCGCCTGTTTTTTGCTGGGGGCTTCGTCACGGAACAGTCTCATTCACTCTTACCCCTTTCCCTCCGCTTCTTCCCGGGACTTCCTCTCCCTTTTACTTCCCGTTGAGCAACTTTAAGAACCGGCCAAAAAGCCCCGGCTCGCCGTTGACCGGTAGAAAAGGAACCTCTTCGCCTTCCAACCGGCGGACAATATTACGAAAAGCCTCTCCCGCCTTGGACTGGCTGTTTAAAACAGCCGGTTCTCCCTTGTTCGTGGAAATGATAATCTCTTCATCATCAGGAACAATCCCCAGCAGTTTAATGGCCAAAATGTCGTTGATGTCATCCACATCCATCATATCGCCGCGGCGAACCATATCGGGCCGGAGCCGGTTCAAAACCAACACCGGCTCGTAGATCTCCCGGTCTTGCAACAACCCGATAATCCGGTCGGCATCACGGACCGCAGAGACCTCAGGCGTCGTAACGACAATCGCCTCCGTCGCGGCAGCTACCGCATTTTCAAAGCCCCGTTCAATCCCGGCCGGGCAGTCCACCAGGACATAATCGAACTCCTCTTTCAATTCATCAATGATCGTCACCATCTGTTCCGGGCTGATCGCATCCTTATTCCGGGTCTGCGCGGCCGGGAGCAGACAAAGATTGCTCAACCGTTTGTCTTTAATGAGCGCTTTATGCACTGAACGGCAGGTCTTCTCCGCCACATCAACTAAATCATAGATAATCCGGTTTTCAAGCCCCATCACCACGTCCAGATTACGCAGGCCGATGTCGGCATCGATCATCGCCACTTTCTTCTGGCGCAGCGCCAAACCGGTTCCGATATTCGCCACGGTCGTGGTCTTTCCCACGCCACCTTTTCCGGAAGTTACAACGATCACCCGTCCAGCCATCAAAAATCCTCCTTATCTCCTATAATCGCTCAACAACAATCTTTTCTCCTTTGATGTAAGCAATCTCCGGGCCTTGCCACTCTTCTCTTCCTTCCGGAGCACGAGAAATAAGATGAGCGATCCGTAATTGGACCGGAGCCAAAGTAAAGGCGATAATCTCCGCTTTAACGTTGCCCCCGGCCCCGGCATGGGCAATACCGCGCAAGGCGCCCAGCACAATAATGTCCCCGGTCGCCACGATCTCACTTCCGGGGTTCACATCGCCTTTCACCACAATATCGCCCTCGTTTTCCAACCGTTGCCCGTTCCGGACCGTTCCTTTAACCAGTAAAACACCGGAGGAGGCCGGTGGCCGTTTTTCGGTCCGCGGGTTATTCTTCTTCCGCAGTACCGGATTGAAACCTTCGACCCGGATCCGGTATTTGGCCAATACTCTTTTTAACCCGGCCAGTTCCCCGGGGGTTAATTGCCGCTCGCCCAGTTCAACCAGGATGGCACCGCCTTGAAAAAAGCCTTTGGCCTGGTCCAACTGGCAATCCAAAACCTCCAACCAGTGCGCAAAGCAATCGTTTTCAGGAACGAATAAGGTCAACCCCTGCTTGAGTCCTTTAAACACCAGTTGCTCGTTATGGACGGGCTTTGTTACCGACGCTAGCATCCTTCGCTCACACCTTAAGATTTTTCTCTTTTAATTTCCACAACACGGTTGGAAAATCCTCCCGTTACTCTTGGCCTCCGCTCCCGGATCGCCTTGGCGGCGCTTATTTGTCGGCCGTTAACGGCTGGTCCAACCCAAAATAGGCTTCATAAATCTTCCGGGCCACCGGCGCCGCCGCCTGGGAACCAAAACCGCCTTCTTCGATCACCACCACCACCACCAACTCGGGATCATCGGCCGGTGCATAACTGGCAAAGAAGGCGTAATCGTTCTTCCCGATGTTCTCGGCGGTCCCGGTTTTCCCCGCCACCGGAATCCGGTCCAGGGGAAAACCTTGAAAAACATACCGGGCGGTGCCTTCCGTCACCACTTGCTGCAAGCCTTTCCGTACAATGGCGAGGTTCTCCGGATCAATCGCGATCTGACGGACTACTTTCGGGGCAAACTTGGTTACCGTCTCCCCCGCGGCCGTCGTGATCTCCCGCACCAATTGGGGCTGGTAAACCGTCCCGCCACTGGCGATG
>JAAYMP010000050.1 GCA_012521315.1 Bacillota bacterium | reverse complement strand
TTTCCTCCGAACCAAAAATCTTGAATGCGGACAGTTCGGCAAAGGTCAACTCCGCCAAATAGCGGTCAACACCCATCCCGCGCCGGAGTTTTTTGTCGTGGTAAACGACCAGTTGTTGATCTCTGGTCATGGCGACGTCTAATTCGATGGCATACCCCTTGGTGATGGCTGCGGCAAACGCCGGAATGGAGTTTTCCGGAACCAGCTGGTTGTTGTCATGCAGGCCCCGGTGGGCGACTAACGGTTGGTAGAGCCAAGCCGCGCCGGCGGGTTCCATCACCGTGACCGCCTTCGGCAGTCGGGTAAGAAGGTAAACCACCCCAAGGACGGCGACGGCAATGATGACTAAGCTGGACGGGAAAAACCTTACCTTCGGCATTCATAACCCTCCTCAGCCAGTAAAGTGTTAACGCTTTTTATAATCCTGGTAGAGGTGCTCGATCGAACGGTTGTAAGATTTTTCGCCGGACGCCGAAAAAAAACACCCGGGAACCTCACCGGCCCTTCGGTGGTAGGCGACGCACTCGCAGCATTTCCCCCGACGGGAACAGGGATAAGTACAAGTACATTTTGCTTTTGAATCGCAAGCCATCGGAATACCTCCTTATTTATAAAAAACAATTCGTGATTACCGCTGTCGATTCCTGCCAAAAAGAATTTTCCCTTTCAACAAGGGAAATAATGGACCTTAGCGAACATACTAAAGGAAAAGATAAGAAGATGGGAGTGGGAAAATGGAAAGAACTCTGGTCTTACTTAAGCCCGATGCGGTTGAACGCCGGCTTATTGGGCGGATCCTTGCTATTTATGAAGAAAAGGGACTCAACATTACTGCGTTGAGGATGCTCAAGCCAACCAGAGAAATCGCGGAGGTCCATTATCAAGAACATAGGGATAAACCCTTTTTTTCCGAGTTGGTTGCTTTCTTGACGAGAGGGAAGGTCTGTGCGTTGATTATTGAAGGGGAAAATGTGGTCAAAACGGTGCGCAAAATCAACGGCGCCACCGACCCGGCGGAGGCGGAGGCGGGAACGATTCGGGGCCGCTTTGCCCTTTCGAAGGGTGAAAATCTAGTTCATGCGTCGGATTCTGTCGACAGTGCCGAACGGGAAATTGCCATTTGGTTTCCGGGATTGGCTGACTAGAAAGCGGTTATCCGATGGTGGATTATCTCCGGTATTATTGTTTAATATGGGGCGAATAGAACAAATCTCAAAAAAAAACACCCCGTAGGGGTGTTTTTTTCTTCAAAAGAATTGTCGAATGAAAAAAGATGTGGTAAAATTGTGTTACAATTATATGTTAATTATATGTTAAATATTGAACATACATAAAAGAAGGGCAGCTTGCGGTCGGGAAGAAAGGGAGGTTAGCTAAACAAACCAATGCGGCGTTCCGATTCTATCATAAATGAAATGTGGCAGCGGAAGTGGGGAGTTAGTGGGTGGTTCGTTTCTTATTTGTTCTCTCTCATTGTAACCGTGCTTGTTTATTGGACAGGGGGGACGATTACGGCATATCCTAATCTGATGTATATCCCCATTGCGATCATGTCGTCAACCCACGGTAAATGGCACGGGATGATTCACGGAATCGTCAGTAGTTTGCTGATTGGACCTTTCATGCCTTTGGATCGGGCGATGGGGATCAGACAGACCACGATTAACTGGATTATCCGCTTGCTGATCTATGCGATAAATGCCTATGTGATTGGTTCGATCTCCGACTTTTTTCGCCATGTGTACCTGGAGAGAGTAAACAAGGAAAAAGAAATTGCCGAAACCAAGCTGGCGATGATTTATTCCCTGGTTAAACTGGCTGAATCCCGGGATGATAGTACTGGCGCGCATATCGAACGGGTCGCCCAAATCTGCCGGTTACTGGCCATCAACCTACAGAAGCGTAAAAAATACCAAAAATACATTGATGAGGACTATATCGAAAAAATTACCCAGGTCAGTCCGTTGCACGATATTGGGAAGGTGGGGATCCCCGATTACATTCTCTTGAAGCCGGGACGTTTGTCGGCGGAAGAATATGAGTTAATGAAGGCACATACTACCATCGGGGCGAAGACCCTCCTGGAAGTGAAGGAGAAGTTCCCGGACAACCGGTTTTTGGATATGGCGATCGGGATCACCTATTTCCACCACGAAAAATGGAACGGAACGGGGTATCCTTTCGGCCTGGCGGGGGAGAGCATTCCTTTGTCGGCCCGCATTATGGCGATCGCCGATGTGTACGATGCCTTACGGTCAACCCGGGTGTACAAGAAAGCCTTCCCCCATGCGGAAAGTGTCAGAATCATCCAGGAAGAAAGCGGCAAGGCTTTTGATCCGGAAATTGTCAAGGTGTTTATAGAGATCCATGAGGAAATAAGGGAGATCTATGACCGTTATAGTGGGAGTCAAGAGAATCCCAACATCCATCTGGGGACGGAATTGGAATTTCTTTTTGAAGAGACCGGAGCTTAATTGGAAAACCAATTAAGCTCTTTTTTGTCCTTCCCCGTGGTCCCTCTTGTTTAGTTTTTGTTGAGTTTAGTATGGTAGAGTTTATGAAGAGAACGAACTGCGGCTAAAGAGGGACTAGGGATGGAGGCGGTAAAAATGAAACCCGTGAAGACAGTTTTTTTGATCGTATTTTTGGTGGGAGTTATCCTTTTCACCGGGTGCGGTGGTGTCAAAAATGGAAGAAACGGCGGTTCTCCGGGTTATATGTTAACGGTGAACATCACGCCGGCGGGGGCCGGAATAGTTACCCTAAACCCGGACGGCGGGACCTACGCGAAGAACACCGAAGTGACCCTGACGCCCGTTGCCGGGGAGGGGTATGAGTTTGGCGGCTGGGCCGGGCCCAACGGGGACGAGGTGGTGGCGAAGGGTGACCGGTGGACGATCAAAATGGACGGTCATAAGCAGGTTACCGCCACCTTTATGGAGTTGAAAGCAGATCAGGTTGAGGCGCCCACCGCTTCCCCGCTGGGGGGAAAGGTTCCGGAGGGGACGGAGATCACGCTGACGACCAGTACCGTGGGGGCGACCATCTATTATACGGTGGACGGCAACGAACCGACAACCGGAAGTACAGTGTATAGTGATGCCCAGAAACCGGTGGTTCCGGCCGGGGGGATGACGCTGAAGGCTTTTGCGGTGAAAGCGGGGATGCTGGACAGTAACATCGCAACTTTTGTTTATTCCACCTCTACCGCACAGCCCATCGAGGAAATTGCCCATCAGGTGGGCGGAGTTGACTTTAAGATGCGCCGGGCCCCGGCCGGGCTGACCTTTCCCATCGGCATGTATTCTGATACAGCCACTATCAATTATGCTTATTGGATCGGCGAGACGGAAGTCACCTACGAATTATGGTCCGAAGTATATAAATGGGCAACAGCGTCAGCACGGGGGGATGACCGGTATTATTTTCAAAATGGAGGGCAGTCAGGCAGTCCCTACAGCCTCGCCCCGGGTCAGCCGGTTACCATGATAAGCTGGCGCGATGCCATCGTCTGGTGTAACGCGTTGACCGAGTATTATAATGCAGCAAACGGAACCAACTGGGATTGTGTCTATATAGACAGCGAGGGAAGGCCGATCCGCGATTCCCGCGATACCAATGGGGACGTTTGCGATCAGGCGACAGCCGTGTCCACCGCCAAAGGCTTCCGCCTGCCGACGAGTAAAGAATGGGAACTGGCGGCGCGGTATATTGACGGGAGCGACTGGTTACCCTGGAACCACGCCAGCGGCGATCTCTCCGGTTCTGTCTATCCGTCGGCGACAACGACGCAACTTGGCGATTATGCTTGGTATGGGGGTAATAGCGGAGAGCAAACCCACCCGGTCGCGACGAAGAAGAGTAATCCATTTGGCCTTTTCGACATGACTGGCAACGTCTGGGAAATATGCTTTGACCCGCACTGGAACGATGCGGACATGCGGGTAAAGCGCGGCGGTGATTGTTGGTCTCCGATCGGATCACGACTAATACTCGTGAGCTTCGAAGATTGGGTTGGTCCCAGCGAAAGTGCCGCTGGATATGGTTTCCGTCTAGCCAGGACCGATTAGTCTTTAAGGGGTTTTACGATGAAGACGACTGGTGGTCCTGTCCACACGCGAACAAGAAAAACCATTGACCTTTTTGGCGTCAATGGTTTTTTTCGAATAATAACAGGGGTTTCTTAGTAAGATGTAGAAACTGGATCTCCATTCCAGGAAAGACGGGGGCGAAAAGGAGGTGGAAGGGATGCGGCCGGGTGGATTTTTCTCCTTTCAAAAAATGATCAGTGGAACATTGATCAAGGTTCTTTATATTGTCGGGCTCCTTGTCCTGACCATCGGTGGTCTTGTCCGGATAATCCAAGGTATTTCCGCTGAGTCGCTGCCAAATTTGGCGGAAGGCTTGGGGGTGATTATTTTGGGGAATTTATTTTGGCGTATGGCCTGTGAAGGGATGATCGTGATTTTCAGTATTCATGACGCCGTAATCAAAATCTACCAAAACACAAAGCGCGATTAGACTACAAGACCGTTGCTTTCGTTTGGCGCGGACTGACTGGTTTCGACCGGTGGCCGGTGTTTCGGGCGTAAGGCGGTTTCCCTGATTTGACCATTAACTTGTTGGAAAAGGAAGCCCAGGTTCAAGACGGTGTCCGGTCCGTGATGCTCATTGGATCCTGGGTGCTTACTCCTTACCTGTCAAGGTAGTCGGTTTCCAAAGCGGTCCTCTCTTTTTTAAGAGGGCCGCGCTGTTTTTCCGGTCTAACTCTTAACCCTCTTTTTTAACAACCATAACCCCCACTTTTTATCCTCTTACCCAGGCGACCAAGGGGCAGCTCTTCGCGGAGCGGAAGTGATCTTACATCCTTCTCACCTTTTCGCCCAGGACTTTAGCCAGCAGTTCCGCAGTGGCCAGGTTGGTGGCCAGCGGCACGTTGTGGACGTCGCAGACCCTGAGTAAAGCGGTGACGTCGGGTTCGTGGGGCTGGGCGGTTAACGGGTCGCGCAAGAAAAAGACCATCTCGATTTCACCGGCCGAAACCATGGCCCCGATCTGCTGGTCACCACCAAAGGGCCCCGACTGCATGCGCTGAACGGGGATTTTGCACTCCTGTTCAATCAGGCGGCCGGTCGTTCCGGTGGCGACCAGCCGGCACCGGGCAAAGGTGTTGCTATACCGTTTCACAAAATCAATAATCTGGTGTTTTTTCTGGTCATGAGCGATCAAAGCGACTTTTTTCATAGACATCTTCCTCCGTCGGTCGTTTGCCCGGGTCTTTTTTGGGCCCGGCGTTTTTAGCGGCAGGAGGGCTTCCCAGTGTTTGAAAACATATTTGACCTGCCGGTTTTTGGTGGGTACGTTAGCAATGTTCAATTTGTTATGTGCGGTAGTCCGGTCATTAATGGTTTCCATCAAGTTTTGTCCCGCAAAAACCACAGTAGAGGGCTGAAGCTTGGGTTAATTTTTTACAGTTCGGACAGTAATTCGCCAACTTTTGTCCACAAGCCGGACAAAAATGAGCATGATCGGGTACTTCTTGTGCGCAATTCGGGCACAAGTTCTCCTTTGCTTCGTTTGTCAACATGGGTTCAAAGGCTGAAGCTGGTTGTGAGAAGATCTCACTTTCGGTACCGGCCAACGCATTGTTTATTTTCTTTGCTTCCGTATAAGCGATCACCATGTAGATGATTTGCGCAACCAAGAGGGCAAACCCGCTGGTAATTATACCCAGAATAATTACACCGATATATTCAAAGAAGGCCGGCCAAAATTTCCTTTTGTTAACATACATTAACCCAATGGGACCAGCAAGCCAGACAAGGAATACTGCCAACAATGGTTTTTTCATCCTAGGCTTCCTCCTTTTTTTGTTTAGTCCCGCAGTAGGGACAATATTTCATTTCGGCCTCTAATAATTGACCGCAACCTAAACACTTTATTTGCCCTTCCTTTTCGCTTGTTTCCAAAGGGCGGCCGCAAGCTGTACAGAAGGACAGTTCCTGATTTATATATGTTTTATTACACTGAGGACAAGTTTTCTTATTAGTTTTAACAAGGTTGTTTTGGATACTAAACTTCGTCAACTCTTTGATTCTGTTTACCATATAAGGATGCGTACTGAAATATTCGGCGGAACGGTCTAGCTGATTCAGGGCCATGCTGGTGACCTGTTTGATAAAGTCGTTAAAATTTATGTGCTCCAAGGCGTCTTCCCCGCAAGACAGCTTAATCAGTGCGGTAATGGCATCATTTAAATTCCCGCACACCAATAGGCCAGCCCGGTCACATGTATGTTCTGCTTTTCGTTGCCAAATGCCGAAAATTAATTCAAACCCGGGTATAGTCTTGCCAAAGGGTGAAATGAGAGAAAGCCAGAAACAATGCTTTCTTTTGATATGCGCCAATTCATGCCCGATCAGGAAAGACAATTCTCCCGGAGAGAACTTCTTGATGACCGCCGAATTAATGACCACCGAATACGGTGTGGAAAACCCAATGGCAAAAGCATTTAAGTACGGATCCTGTTTTACATGAACTCGTGGCCTGGCTACGCCCAAGACCTGACAGGCTTCATCGACGATCCAGTTGATTTCTGGGTAATTACTTTGGTTGACTAGAACGCAGTTTCCTAACAGATGGCTTTGTTGAACCTTGATAATTATTATGCCAAGAATAAGAAGATAAAAAGCGAAGCCGACAGTGATGGCAAATATAAAAAAAAGAACAAGCACTAAAATGATGATCGCTAATTTTAATGAGTCCTTTTCGCCGGGGTAAGTATAAATATCTTCTCTAATTACTTCCATTAGATACGCTAGTCCTTTCTTTTGTTAATTATTATCATCCTTCTCCAAATAAGTTTCTTTCATAAACAAATATTTCCTTCAAAATTTATACTTTTTTTTAGCCGGCCTCCTTTCAAGACATTTAAGGTTTAAATTCCTTTTGTTATGTGAAAATTCTCCCGTTACGCTTTGGAGAAACTCCAGGCAAGTTTTTTCGTTATAAGAAAGAGATGGGTACTTTTTGAGGTAGGAGATGGAACATAAAAGAGGGAAAAGGGAACCTTGAAAGACGAGAGTGTTTTTTGGCGGGGATCACGCAAAAAACCCACGCGACGCTGTGGCGACCGAAAAAAATCTGCGCCAAAGGATGTACTATGCGGTGCAGGATTTTTCCTTTGCCAATATTGACCGTTTTTCGGCGGCCAGTTTGGTGACGCGTTTACCACGGACGTCACCCATGTGCAACATGCCTATCAGATGGTGATCCGGGTGGCGGTCCGCAGTCCATTGATGCTCCTTTTTTCGCTTTTTATGGCGTTTTAAGTCACCCCCCGGTTCTCCTTGGTCTTTCTGTTGGTGATTCCCTTTTTAGGCTCGGGACTCTATTTTCGGTGGGCGCTGCCTGTCTTTAAACGCATCGAACGGGGGACCCACGAGGAGTTACTGGCGAAAAAAGGCCGCTATTATCAACTCTATACCGGCTCCTTTGAACTGGAGTGAGCCAGGAGAGAGGCGTTAGCGAATCGCCCCATATTGTAATAGGTCTACCTTCACGTTGAGGTTAATAACTGCTTCCTTGTAAGCCGCGTTCCAGTCCACCTGCCGCCAGTATTCGGGGTATTTCGCCCGGACCAGATCGCCGATGCCCATGGGATCGCTGCCTATCTCTTGCGTATAACGGACAATCTCCCGACAGGCCTCTTTGATCTGCCCGGCCAGCTTCGCTTCGATCTGCTTTTGGACGGACGGCTGTTCAAGGCTGTTCCGGTGGTACTCAACCAAAGAGGCGGAGAAAGTTAGGGCAAGGTCGACGACCGGGCAATTATTTTCCATGGTAACTCGGATTTTACGCCGGTTCCGGACATTGGTGAGGGAAAGGCCTTTTTTTATGGCTCCGGTCTTTTCCGGCGTAAAGGGGTCGAAAAATAATTCCGTATTCTTAAACTGGCCCATCATGGCCAACAACAACGCAGTTTGCTGGGGGTCGAGGGCGCCGACCATCTTATCCCCGACAAACAAGGCCGACCCCAGAACCCGGATCCCGTCGGCTTCCAGTTTCACTAGGGGGGTGATTGGGTCGAGACCCGGGGCGAAATAACGGATGAAAAAGTCACCGATTTTTGTATCCGGGGTATATGCGGAGTTGATATTATTTTCCAATAATTGTTTGATGTAAACGGAAGGCCGGGGTTTACTGGTAAAGGTCTCCGCCCTTTCCAACAGTTCTTTCGGACTGCCATCGACAATCACGACATAAGCGGTGGGGGGGTTGAGCGGATCCCGTTCCAGAACCTCCATTACTTCTTGAATGCCATGCGCGGCAAGGTCTTTGGAGAAAAGGAGTTGCTGGATTTTTCCGAAACTTATTGCTTTCGAAGATGCAGTTTCACATTGGTTTCTGGCTTCGCGCAGTAAATCAGCTTCGGCGGAAACGATCTCATCACGGTTTTTTTCTTTGGCCTCAATGGCCGGATAGCTGCTGGTCAGGAGCAGCTTTCCCTCCGGTGACAACTCGACCCCCAACTGTAACGGAAATCCGGTCTGATCCACCAGCTGCTGGTCCCAACAACCGGAAAGCGGAAATATACAGCCGAGGAGGGTGATGAAGACGATTAGCTTTTTCCGCATGGCGCTTTGACCCCTCTTTTATTGAAAAAGGAATAGAGATAACATAGGCTTAAAAAGCCAAATACGGCGATTCCGGCTAGATTGACGACTTTCCCCAGTTGAGTGGCTTGGGTGAAATCCTTGGGGAGGCGGCTGAGTAAAATGGTAAGGGCGGCGTACAGTCCGTAGGCCAGCTTTTGGTCTTTAAAGGAAAAATACCGCCGCATACAGTCGTAGGTGGTGAAGAAATAGGACCGGAAAGTGCTTTCCAAGAGGGGAAACCATAAGAGGATAAAAAACAGGTCGACCCGGCCGAAGTAAGGCGCCCGGTAATACCGGGCCAGATTAAACAACGGGGCGACTTGCATTTTCAATAGGTTTTCGCCAAAGTACCCCATGGTAACTAAAAAGATGATCGTAATAAAGGCCGACGTGCATAGATTGGCGATTATAACCCATTTAAGGACGTTTCGCTTGTCAGTTATATAAGGGTAAAGAAAAACGGTTAGTTCCAAGCCGACAAAAGCAAGGAGGGCCGGGATGATGCTTTGCCCGAGGGCGGCCAGGTCCGCGGCACCGACGGGCATTAAAAAACTAACCCGGATCTTTTTGAGCGTTAACAGATTTAGCAGCAAAAAAAAGAAAAGAATGACAAAGATGATCCCGGAAAAGCGGGCGACCGGTTTCAACCCGTACCAACTGAGATAAGCGGTGGGGGCGATGATCAAGAGCGCCAGGAAAAGCTCGGGGGTGGCTTTCAAGGTAAATAATTTGATGAACTCGGTAAAATACCGAAAACCGATGACCATTAAGAAACCCAAGTAGAGGATTAAGAGAAAGTTGATGATTTGGCCCGGAATTTTGCCGTATAAATGCCGGTTGATTTCAAAGATGGATTGGTTGGAATACCTTCTGAGCAGGGCGATAACGATAACGGTGATTACGGTGCTTAGGATTCCGGCGCTGAGGATCGAGATCCAACCATCATGGCCTACTTCTTTGACAAGGTCGGAAGGCAACCCGACCACCCCCAGTCCGACTTGGGCTGATAAAACGAAGACTCCTAATTGTTTGGCGGTAATTTGATTGCGGTTTTCCATTATTACGGCCTCTTTTTCCGATCATATTTCCCCGGTTTAAAGGGGATTAAAGGTTGAAAATAGGGCTGTCCTAAGGATTCCAAGGTAACCAGATGCGCAAATGTTACCGAAGCCGTGACGATTAGACCGAGGATCCCGAAGAGCGCGGCGAAGAACAGGGCGGTAAATTTCAAGATTCGGGCCGGTAAGCCCAGACCCCAGGGGGGCAGGCTTAAAGAAGCGATCAGGGTCACCGTACTAACGACGATGGTCACACAGCTGACCATCCCGGTGGACATGGACGCCACTCCCAGCAAGATGCCGGCTATAATGCGGAGGCCGGCGCTCGGGTGGGAGGTGAACCGGGAAGCGGATTCGCGGAGGAGTTCAATGATGGTTTCAAGGAATAAAACCTCGATAATGGGCGGGAAAGGAACCTGGGCCCGGGTTCGGCCAGCGGAACGAGGAAATTAACCGGGATAATATAGACGTGAAAAGTGATGATGGCAACATAAAGCGCGGGGAGAAAGGCGGCCAGCCCCCCGGCCAAAAGACGCAGAAAACGGAGGAAGGGTCGGAACAAATTATTGTAATTCAGGTCATCCGGTCCCGTGAAAAGGTCAAAGAAGTTCACCGGCGCGCTCAGGGTTACGGGTGTCCCTTCGAGGAGAAGGAGGAATTTCCCCTCCAATAAATTGTTGATGGCCTGCTCCGGCTTGGCGGTGGTTTGAAACTGCGGAAAAGGGGAAGACGGGAAATCTTTGATGAGGGTTTCTAGATGGCCGGCGCCCACCAGTATATCCAGTTTTAACCCGTTGATCTTCGTGGTTAACCGTTCCAGCAGTTGGGGCGGGGCGATTCCTTCCAGATAGGCGATGGCGAGCTTTTTGGGGTTTAATTTACCGACGTTTAAAGTTTCGAATTTAAGCCGGTTGGCAAACAGTTTGCTTTGGATTAAGGCTAGATTGGTCTGGAGATCGGCGCTGAACTCGCCATGGGGGCCGGTAAATATTGTTTGGGGATTCGGCATGTTTTGGTTGTTCATGAGCTTCTCCGCCAGTTTGTCTTGTTTGACTTCGTGTTTGCTAAATGATAGGATAACCTTGCCATGGGCCGGTTATACCTTAACACAATAGTTTTATGTTAAGCAGGCAAAGCCCGCCGGCGCTCCAGTCTCAGGTTTTGGGAAGGCTGGTGGGGAGGAAACTTCCGGCAAGTTTTTTCGTTATATGTTGGGGATTTAGCATTAACCCGGGAAATGATTAACTACTATATGGGGGATTTAAATGTACAAACTGTTGCTAAAGAGTATCGGGGAATATAAAAAAGCCTCGGTGCTGGCCCCGCTTTTTGTCACCGGCGAAGTGATCCTGGAGGTGATCATCCCGTTTCTGGTCGCGGGACTGATCGACCAAGGGATCATGGACGGACGGATGGATGTGATTCTAAGGTTGGGCGGGGCTTTAATTATGGCCGCCCTTTTTTCGCTGGCTTTTGGGGTGTTGTCGGGGATTTACGCCGCCCGCGCTTCCGCCGGGTTCGCGGCGAATCTGCGCCAAAGGATGTACTATGCGGTGCAGGATTTTTCCTTTGCCAATATTGACCGTTTTTCGGCGGCCAGTTTGGTGACGCGTTTAACCACGGACGTCACCCATGTGCAACATGCCTATCAGATGGTGATCCGGGTGGCGGTCCGCAGTCCGTTGATGCTCCTTTTTTCGCTTTTTATGGCGTTTCAAGTCAACCCCCGGCTCTCCTTGGTCTTTTTGTTGGTGATTCCCTTTTTAGGCACGGGGCTCTATTTGATCATCCGGTGGTCGCTGCCTGTCTTTAAACGGATCTTTCAGTCCTATGACCGTTTGAACCGGGTGGTTCAGGAGAATTTGCGGGGCATCCGGGTCGTGAAGGCGTTTGTCCGGGAAGAGCACGAAAAGGAGAAGTTTAACCGGGTCTCGGCCGTGATCTATACCGACTTTACCAAAGCCGAGAAGATCCTTGCTTTTAACGCGCCGCTCATGCAGTTTTCGGTCTACGTCTGCTTGCTCTTTTTATCCTGGGTCGGGGCGCGGATGATTGTGGCGGCGACGATGACCACCGGGCAACTGGTCAGCCTCTTCTCCTACACCCTTCAGATCTTGATGAGCCTGATGATGCTCTCGATGGTCTTTGTCATGATCACCATTGCCCGGGCGTCGGTTGAGCGGATTGTTGAAGTCTTGAATGAAGAGAACAACCTTAAAAACCCGGACCAACCGGTTATGGTGGTAAAAGACGGCACTATTCGTTTTGCGAATGTGGGCTTCAGTTACGCCAACGACCCGGATAACCTGTGTCTGGCCGGTGTGAATCTGGAGATCAAGGCCGGGCAGACGGTCGGGATTATCGGCGGCACCGGCAGCGGCAAAACAACTTTAGTCCAGTTGATTCCACGCCTCTATGATGTCACGACCGGGGCGGTCCTGGTTGGCGGGGTTGATGTTCGCCACTACGACCTGCGGGCTTTGCGCGAGCAGGTGGCGGTGGTCCTCCAGAAGAATGTGCTGTTCTCCGGCACCATTAAGGAGAATCTCCGGTGGGGAAAGAAGAACGCCACCGACGAAGAGTTGGTCGCCGCCTGCCGGTTGGCGCAGGCCGATGCGTTTATCCGGGCTTTCCCCGACGGGTATGACACCCAACTGGAACAGGGCGGGGTTAACCTTTCCGGCGGGCAACGGCAACGGTTGTGCATTGCCCGGGCTTTATTGAAAAAACCGAAGGTCCTAATCCTTGACGACGCCACCAGTGCGGTTGATATGAAGACCGAGGCTTTAATCCGGAAAGCCCTTCGGGAAGCGCTCCCGGGAACAACCAAGATCATCATTGCGCAGCGGGTGGCTTCCGTCATGGACGCCGACCAGATCATCGTGATGGACCACGGGCGGGTGGTGGCCATTGGGACCCACGATGAACTCTTACAGACAAACCGGATTTACCAGGAGGTTTATACTTCACAACGGCAAGGAAGGGGCGATGGCCATGATCCCGCCTAAACTGAGAAAACTGCCTTTGCATAAACCGCCCAAAGTGAAGCGCCAAACGGTCAAACGGCTGTTGGCCTATATTACCGGAAAATACAAGTGGCATCTGGTTTTGGTCCTGGGTTGTCTGGTCTTGAGTTCGCTGGCCGGGGTGGCGGGCTCCCTTTTCCTCCGGGTCTTAATTGACGACTATATCACCCCCCTGCTGGCGGTGGCGGATCCGGACTTTGGCGGTTTATGGCAGGCGATTACGGCGCTGGCCGGGATCTTTCTGGCCGGGGTGGCGTCCACGTTTCTGTTCAACTGGTTGATGGCCCTTATTGCCCAGGGGGTATTAAGGCAGATCCGGGACGAAATGTTCGCCCATCTTCAGTTCCTCCCGCTTAAATACTTTGACACCCATCTCCATGGCGATCTGATGAGCCGCTTTACCAACGACACCGACGCCTTGCGCCAGATGATCGCCCAGAGTCTGCCCCAGTTTTTCCTGTCGGTAATCACGATCGTGACGGTCTTCGCGGCCATGGCGGCGACAAGCCTCCCTTTGACCGGCCTGGTGGTTCTTTTTCTCATCCTGAATTTATCCATTACCAGACGGATTGCGGGCAACAGCGGGAGATACTTCATACGGCAACAGGAAGCCTTGGGGTGGACCAACGGCTACATCGAAGAGATGATCCACGGCCAGAAAGTGGTTAAAGTCTTTTGTTACGAGGAAGAAGCGAAAGCCAAATTCAACCGGCTCAACGACGAGCTGCGCCGGTACGGAACGGAGGCCAACAGCTATGCCAATATTCTGATGCCGGTGATGGGGAACCTTGGCCATCTCCAATACGTCTTTGTTGCCATCGTCGGGGGGGCCCTGGCGGTCCGGGGAAGCGGCGGTATCACGCTGGGGGCGATCGCCAGTTTCCTGCAGTTGAGCCGGACTTTTAACCGTCCCATTGCCCACGTGGCGCAACAACTTAACGCTGTGGTGATGGCTTTGGCGGGGGCGGAACGGATCTTTGCGTTGTTGGACGAGGGGATTGAAGAGGATAACGGTACGGTTACCCTGGTCAATGCCAAACATGCCGACGGGAGACTGGTCGAAACCCCGGAGCGGACCGGGATCTGGGCCTGGAAGCAGCCGCAGCCCGACGGGGCGGTTTCCTATACGGAGTTGAAAGGGGACGTTCGTTTCTGCGGGGTAGATTTCAGCTACGATGGTAAAAACCAGGTCTTGCACCAGATTTCGCTTTACGCGAAACCCGGGCAGAAGGTGGCTTTGGTTGGGGCGACCGGCGCCGGGAAAACGACCATCGCCAACCTGCTCAGCCGGTTTTATGACGTGAAGGCCGGGCAGATTCTCTACGACGGGATTGACATCAAACAAATCAAGAAACGGGATCTCCGCCGGTCACTGGGGATTGTGCTGCAGGATACCCACCTTTTCACCGGAACCGTACGGGAGAACATCCGTTATGGCCGTTTGGAAGCCACCGACGCGGAAGTGGACGCCGCGGCGAAACAGGCCAATGCCCACGGCTTTATTTCCTTGCTCCCCCAGGGGTACGACACCGTCTTGGCGGGGGACGGCGCCGAACTCTCCCAGGGGCAAAAGCAACTGCTGGCGATTGCCCGGGCCGGGGTGGCGGATGCCCCGGTGATGATCCTCGATGAGGCGACTTCGAGTATTGATACCCGGACGGAAGCGATTATCCACAAGGGGATGGATGCCTTGATGGAAGGACGGACAGTTTTCGTCATCGCCCACCGCCTCTCGACCATCCGGAACGCCGACGTCATTCTGTTGCTGGAGGGCGGGCGGATCATCGAACGGGGGACCCACGAGGAGTTACTGGCGAAAAAAGGCCGCTATTATCAACTCTATACCGGCGCCTTTGAACTGGAGTGAGCCCGCTGGCCAAAGCGGTCCGGCCCCATTGGAGTAGCCTGTTGGCTAAAGCGACCTCGACTCTACTGGAGTGAGCCCATTGGCCAACGCTGACTGGCCTCAACGGAGAAATCAATTGGCGCCGGGAGTTAAGGGCAGGGAAACAAGGCCGTTGTCAAGAATATGACCTTCAAGAAAAGAACTGCAACAGAGAAAATTCGCGGTAAAGAAAAGATTCGCGGTAGAAAAGGAGCCGTGGCAGTAATTAAGTTTCCCTGTGGCTAGCGGGTGGAACGGCGCAGAGCCGGAACCACCCTTGACTCAGCATTCAGGATAACAAGCGGAAAGGAGTGGATGCGGTGGTTTTTTCGTCAAAAGACCTGTTGTTTGCTTTTAGTTTGACCTTGCTGGCCGGGCTTTCGACGGGGATCGGCAGTCTCCTGGCCTTTTATACCAAGCAGACCAACCGGAAATTCTTATCGGCGACACTGGGGTTTTCGGCCGGGGTGATGCTTTATGTGTCGATGATTGAGATCTTTGCCAAAGCCCGAACCTCTCTGGAGGCCGTTTACGGGCCGTCGAGGGGCTTGCTCGTTACGACCGTTGCTTTTTTCGGCGGGATCTTCTTGATTGCCATGATCGATAAAATGGTGCCGGACGTCGAAAACCCCCACGCCATGCGGGATGTGAACGAAATGGAGGGACCGGAGGCCGGGGACCCTTCTTTACTGAGAATGGGTTTGTTTTCGGCGCTCGCCATTGCGATCCACAACTTCCCGGAGGGACTGGCCACCTTTGTCAGTGCGCTGCAGGACCCGACGTTGGGGATCAGTATTACCGTGGCCATTGCCTTACATAATATCCCCGAAGGAATTGCCGTCTCGGTTCCGGTTTACTACGCCACCGAAAACCGGCGGAAAGCCTTTTGCTACTCTTTCCTGTCGGGAGTCTCGGAACCCATCGGCGCGATCATCGGCTTTTTCCTGCTTTATAACTTTTTTACCCCCGCCCTGTTTGGCCTGATCTTTGCCGGCGTGGCCGGGATTATGGTTTATATCTCTTTGGATGAGTTGTTGCCGACCGCAGAAAAGTACGGCGAGCACCACATCGCCATCTACGGTTTGATCCTGGGGATGATCGTGATGGCGGCCAGTTTGGTGATGTTCGCCTGAACAGAAACGGAAGGTTTCCGGTGACAGCAGGGATTAACAAGAAACTCGGGTCGCCTTCTTAGCCCGAGTTTTATATCCCAAATCTGGGAGCCAAAAAAAACTGGTGGTTGGGGATGATTTGATCAAGTTCACGCCCGAAGAGGAAGGAAAGATCATTTATACCTGCCGGATGGGGATGATCCGTAGTAAGGCAAATATGCGGTCCAGTTCAAAACTACCAACCGGCAGGTTTCGGCTCCGGCGGCGCCAGTTGCCAATAGGAAGAGGCTTAGGAAAGAACGGTTCGGTGGTATTAAAAAAGCGAAAGGTCGGGATCGGAATGGTGAAGAAAACCTCCCTTAAAATAGCCGGGATGTCCTGCGCTTCCTGTGCGGCCAGGATCGAAAAGAGCCTGCGCAAACTGGAGGGCGTCCGGCAGGCCAACGTCAATTTTCCCCTCGAACAGGCGACCGTCGAATATGAGGAAGAGCTTGTCAACGTCGAAAAATTCAGGGAAGTCATTAAAAGACTAGGCTACGATCCGGTCGAGCCGGCGCCGGAAGGAAAGGTTACCCTCAAAATCGGCGGCATGAGTTGTGCGGCGTGCGCGGCGCGGATCGAGAAGAAGCTAAACAGTCTTGACGGCGTAACCAAAGCGGCGGTGAATCTCGCTACCGAGCAAGCGGTGGTGGAATACGACCCGGCGCAGGTCAAAGTCGCCGAGTTGCTGAAGGTGGTGGCTGCCCTCGGGTACCAGGCCGCGCGGGCGGAGGAAGTCAGCCGGGACCGGGAGAAGGAAGCCCGGGAGAAGGAGATCCGGCGCCTGCGGAAGGAGCTTATTATCTCCGCCGTCCTCAGTTCGCCTTTGCTCCTGGCGATGCTTCTGAGTTTGGCCGGGATTGACCTGTCGTTTCTGCATAACGAGTATTTCCAATTTATAATCGCCACCCCTGTTCAGTTTGGGCTCGGCTTCCGTTTTTATAAAAACGCCTATCGCGCCCTCCGGGCGAAGAGCCCGAACATGGATGTGCTGATTGCCATGGGAACCTCGGCCGCCTATTTCTTCAGTGTTTACAATGGTTTCTTTGCGCCGGCGAAGCCGGGGATGATGATGAAGGAGCTCTATTTCGAAGCGGCCACGGTGATCATCACCCTGATCCTGCTCGGCAAATATCTGGAAGCCGTCGCCAAGGGGAAAACTTCGGAAGCCATCAAAAAGCTCATGGGTTTGCAGGCGAAAACGGCCCGGGTGATCAGGAACGGGGAGGAAGTCGACCTGCCCATTTCTGAAGTGGAGGTCGGGGAGATCATTGTGGTGCGGCCGGGGGAAAAGGTGCCGGTCGACGGGAAGATTATCGAGGGGCACTCGGCCATTGACGAGTCGATGTTGACCGGCGAGAGTCTCCCGGTGGAGAAGAAAGCCGGTGACCCGGTGGTAGGGGCGACGCTGAATAAATACGGAACCTTTAAGTTTGAGGCGACGAAAGTAGGCAAAGATACGGTCCTTGCTCAGATCATCAAGCTGGTGGAGGAGGCGCAGGGGTCAAAAGCGCCGATCCAGAAGATCGCCGACCAGGTTTCCGGGGTCTTTGTCCCGGTCGTGATTGGGATTGCCGCTCTGACCTTTCTCCTTTGGTCTCTAGTGGCCGGCGATTTGACGGCAGGGATCGTCAACGCCGTTTCCGTGCTGGTAATCGCCTGCCCCTGCGCCCTGGGGCTGGCCACCCCGACGGCGATCATGGTCGGCACCGGGAAAGGGGCGGAAAGCGGGATCCTGATCAAAGGCGGCGAGCACCTGGAAATGGCCTATAAAATCAATACAGTGGTCTTTGATAAGACCGGGACGATCACCAAAGGCCAGCCTGAGGTGGCCGATATCCTGCCCTTGGGCGGGCTTGGGGCGGAGCAAATTCTGCGTTTGGCAGCGATTGCGGAGAAAAACTCTGAACACCCGTTGGGGGCCGCCATCTACGAAAAGGGGAAGACAGAGTACGGGAGTCTCCCCGACCCGGAACAGTTTACGGCTCTTCCCGGCCGCGGGATCAAGGCGGTGGTGGAGGGGAAAGAGATCTACCTCGGCACCAGGAAGCTCATGGCCGAGCAGGAGATCGCCCTGGGCGCCAGCGAACAGGCCATATCCAAGCTGGAGGATGAAGGGAAAACCGCCATGCTGATGGCGGTTGAGCAGAAGCTGGTTGCCATCATTGCGGTCGCCGATACCGTGAAGGAGACCTCCAAAGAAGCCATCGCTGAACTGCGGCGGATGGGGATCGCGGTTTATATGATCACCGGCGATAACCGGCGCACGGCGACCGCCATCGGGAAACAGGTCGGGATCACCAATGTCCTGGCCGAAGTGCTGCCCGAGCACAAGGCGGAAGAAGTGGCAAAACTGAAGAAAGAAGGGAGGGTGGTCGCCATGGTGGGGGACGGCATCAATGACGCGCCCGCCCTGGCCACCGCCGACATCGGCATGGCGATCGGGACCGGGACGGACGTGGCGATGGAGGCTGCCGATATCACACTGATGCGGGGCGATCTGCTGACCATTCCCGCCGCCATTCGCCTCTCCCGGCAGACGATGCGCAAGATCAAGCAGAATCTGTTCTGGGCTTTTATCTATAACACGATCGGGATTCCCTTTGCCGCCCTGGGCTTGTTGAACCCAATAATTGCCGGGGGCGCCATGGCCTTCAGTTCGGTCTCGGTGGTAACCAATTCGCTAAGCCTTAAGCGGTTTAACCCATATAAAAAATAGCTTTTCTAACCCCAAAATGCTTTCATGCTTTAAATGTCAATCTGTCAATAATTTAATCTAGCAACAATTAGTAAAAACAGGCAATTGGATTATCCAATTTGCTGCATATGTAAAGACGCCGTCGGTGTTTCCTGAAAATTCCGGCGGCGTCTGTTTTTATTGGGATAGAACCGTTCCGCACGCGAAGGGTTTTGGGTTCAGGAAAATCTTGAGAAGGGAGCGGGAGTGATCATGGTTGCACTGTGGTCGAAATGACCCGGTTTAAGGAGTTGCTTTTGACGTGTTGTTTAGGATTTGTTGAGAGGAGTTTGTTAAATTGGTTCTGATCCTGGTTCGTAATTAAATTGAAAGGAGGTTTTTGCAAATGAAACATTTTTCTTTATGTTGTTTAACGGTGATACTTGTTTTAGCGGTTGTCCTCTCCGGCTGTGGGGGCAGCAGCGGCAAAGGCGGCAGTAACGGAGGCAATGGAGGTAATGGAGGGAATGGAGACGACGGTTCGGAACCAACAGGAACCATTTATGGTACGGTCACACTCTCCGGCACAGGAACCCCGATCCCCGAAGTGACAATTTCTACATCTCCTGTTACCAGTATGGTTCTCACTGATCATGAAGGAAAATACTCGCTCAAAGTTCCCACCCCGGTTCCGACAACCTATACGGTTATGGCGGCAAAAGAAGGATTCTTACCTGCGTCCAAACCTCAGACGGTCTCGGCAGGCGGAACGGTTCCTGTTAATTTTGAGTTAATGCCGGAAATCGCCGGCGGCATTTGCGGACTAATTCGTGCCGGAGGTTTGCCGCGCTCCGGGATTAAAGTCGAGGCGCGCGATGTTTTAAGTGGCGATGTTTCAACAACCTATACTGATACTTCAGGCAATTACTCCATTCCTTTAGGTCCTGGAACTTATCTGGCGGAAGTAAGTATGGATAACTACGCCACCCTGGAATTTCGCTTTACGATTTCCTCTGCGGAGGAGATGGTTGTCAAGGATCTAAACATGGTAGAAGACCTATTTCATTTACAAGCCTATTATAAACTGAACGGAGACGCTGATGACGCCCACGGGGAAAAGGACGGTACTTTATCCGGCCCCGGAGGAACAAACGATCGTTTTGACCGCGGAAATAACGCTTTATTCTTTGACGGAAGAGATGACTGCGTTAAACTGCCGGCGGTTTTTGATGCTCCCGGCAACGCCATGACTGTTGCCGCTTGGATTAAACTAAAC
>JAAYMP010000049.1 GCA_012521315.1 Bacillota bacterium | reverse complement strand
GGATGGGCAATCCTTTCCCAGGCAATCTCCGAAACGTGGAGGAGTCCTTCCACCCCCCCGCCAAGGTCAACAAAGGCCCCAAAGGGGGTCAGGCGGGTCACCACTCCCTTGCGGGTCTGGCCTTCGGCCAGCTCGGCAAAGACTTTGGCCTCCGCCACCGCCTTTTCTTCCGCCAGTACTGCTTTGCGGGAGAGGACAACCCGGCGCCGCTGGGCGTCGAAGTCAATCACGTAAAACTCCGCTTCCAATCCTTTCAGGGTGGACAGATCGCTCACGTAGCCCAGATCCGCATGGGAAGCAGGAAGAAAGGCAATGAGACCATTGACGTCGACCTGAAGGCCGCCCTTGACCGCCTGGACAATTTTGCCGGACACCCGCTGGTGGTTTTGGAACGCATCCTTCATTTGCAACCAGACCAGCTCTTCATCGGCTCTCCGCTTGGAAAGCCGGGTCTTTTCCTCCCCGGTCTGCAGGACCATAACTTTAATCTTATCCCCGACTTGCACAAGCCCATGGGCTGATTCCACTTTTTCGCCGGTCAGTTCCGCCAGGGGAATCGTATAGTCGGACTTCCCGCCAACATTGACCGCGATCTCTTCCTTGTCCACCGCCACGACCGTGGCCTCGATTATTTCGCCCACTTCCAACCGGGGGATATTTTGGTTAAGCAACATCGCTTCGCTGTCCATCGTGGCCTCCGTGTTCTCCACTTGATCTCCCTCCTCCGTCAGATGTCCGTTCGTTACTTGATTTTCCATGGTGATACCTCCTGTATAATTTTGTTGCAGCCAGTCCACGACCTCGGAAATCTGACTTTGAGGGGTCGACGCTCCGGCTGTCACTCCAATTATTTTTTTCCCTGCCAACCATTGGGGATCAATCTCTGCTCCTGATTCTATATGATAAGTGGGGGTAAAAGCAGCCCCAATCTCTACCAATTTACGGGTATTGGCCGAGTTCTTCCCACCGATGACCAGTAAAACATCAACTTCCTGGGCCAGCTTGGCCGTTTCCGCCTGCCGCGCAATGGTCGCATGGCAGATCGTGTTAAAAACCTTCAGTTCCTTGGCCACCGGGAGCAGCGCTTCAACCACCGTCGCCAGCTGTTCTTGGGGGAGAGTGGTCTGACAGACCAGGCCAAGTTTGGGTTTGAAGGGCTTGGTGCGCCATTCCTCGGGACAGGCCGGGTTCACCACCACCGCTTCCCCCTCGACGGTGTCAACCACGGCCTGCACTTCCGGATGGTTGGGGTCCCCGACGACCAAAACTTGGTAACCATCCCGCCGCAACTCCTGGGCGTAGTTTTGTTCCTGTTTGACAAAGGGGCAGGTGGCATCGACCACTTTCAACCCCCGTTCTTGCGCCGCCGCAAAGACCTGGGGCCCGGCCCCATGCGACCGGATGAGGAGGATTCCCCCAGGTTCGGCCTCCTCCAGATCGGTGATGGTCTTAACCCCCTGTTGCTCCAGATCCGCGATCACCCGGGGATTATGGATCAAAGCGCCCAAAATGTAAACCGGTTGTTGGTTTTGGGCCCGGCTTTCCCGGGCAATCCGTAGGGCCCGTTCCACCCCGAAACAAAAACCGGCCTTCTCCCCGATTATAATTTTGCCCATTCTGCCACCGCCGCTTCCGCCTTTTCCCATAATTCAAGCAAACTCGTGAAAATTTGCTCGGTTCCTTGCCGGACCGTCTCTTTTTTGTCGCCGGTGGCTTCCAATTTGAGCGCCGGACCGACAAAAGCTTTGATCCGGGGGAAACGGAAGAGTTTCAAGTGGTGGGTTCCGGTGACCACCATCGGAAGGACCTGCGCCCCGCTTTCGACCGCCAGCATGGCCGCGCCTGGCTTCAAGGGGTGGATTTTACCGTCCCGGTACCGCTTCCCCTCGGGGAACATCCCCACCACTTTGCCGGCCGCCAGAACCGACCGGGCGGCCCGGAAAGCGCCCCGGTCGCCTGTCCCCCGCTTGACGGGGAACGCCCCAAAGCGCCGGATTAAGCCGCCGAGCAAGGGAATCCGGAAAAGCTCCTCTTTGGCCATAAAACAAACCTGCCGCTTTTGCAGGCTACAACCAACCACGATCGGATCGATAAAATTGGCGTGGTTACAGACGACAATCACCGGACCCGTCTCCGGCAGGTGTTCCGCCCCAAAAACCTGAAACCGGTAGCAAAGGCGGAGAAAACCGGTGAGCAGCGCTCGACAAACTCGGTACAACAAACTGGTCAACCCTCCTGCATCGCACAGAAAGAAGATGAAGCCAACGCCAGGATCCTGGCGACCACTTCTTCAATGGAAAGCGCCGTCGTGTCCAGGATTACGCTGTCCGGGGCTGGCCGGAGCGGCGCCACGGCGCGCCCGGAATCGTAAGCATCGCGCCGTTTTAGATCCTCTTTAACCTCTTCGATGGATATCGTGTCTCCCTTTGCCTGCAGCTCCAACCACCGCCGGCGGGCGCGTTCACTTATGGAGGCGGTTAGAAAAATCTTCAGATCGGCGTGGGGGAGAACCACTGTCCCGATGTCACGGCCGTCCATCACCACTCCCCCCTGGCGGCCAATCCGTTGTTGCTGTTTAACCAAGACCTGGCGCACGCCCGCCACCGCCGAAACCGGCGAGACCGCCTTCGTCACCGGCGCCGTCCGGATCTGGGCACTGACATCTTCGCCGTCCATAAAGAGGTGGTATACGCCGTCGGCGGTCTGTTTAAACTCCAAAACCGTGGACGCGGCAAGCTTTGCCAACGCCGCCTCGTCGTCCAGGGCGAGACCGGCCCGGAGCGCTTTCAAGGTAACGGCGCGGTACATCGCGCCCGTGTCGAGGTACAGAATACCAAGGGAGTCCGCGACCCGTTTGGCCACGGTACTCTTCCCCGACCCGGCCGGGCCGTCGATGGCAATCGTTATTTGTCCACTCACTTTCGATCGATGCTCCTCCATTTCCTCACCGAACTTTTAATCGCTGTTGTCCTCCGCGGCGCCGTTTTCTTCCCCGGCCGCCCTGTATTTTTCCTTTGACCGGTGGACCACCTTTAATGCTTCCAAGAGGTTCTCTTCCAACCGCCCCAGAATCTCAAAGACATAGCGGTTGGCTTCCTCCTCCATTTGCTGGGCCACTTGCAAAGCTTTCTCCTTAATCTCATTACTCTCTTCCTGGGCCAGCTTGATCAGCTGGTGTTCCGCGAGCAGCCGCTCCGCCTCCTTACGCGAACGGGTCAGGAGATGTTCCGCCTCTTCCTGCGCTTTCCGGAGAATAGCCTCCTTCTGCTTCACCAACTCCTGGGCCGCCTTCACCTCTTCAGGGATGGTCATCCGGATCTTTCTCAAGATCTCCAGCGCTTCATCGAGCGGCAAAAAAGCGCGCCCGGCCAAACGGGGGCTTTTCGTGATCAGTTCCTCCAAACGCCCCAGGAGGGAGAACAAATGGTTACTGCTCAATTCTTCTCCCTCACTTTAGCCATTTTCTCCTGTAAAGGGGCGAGGACCGCCGGGGGAATCAAACCTTCCGGATTCCCGCCGAAGAAAACAATCTCCTTCACCAAGCTGGAGCTAAGGAAGGAATATTTGTTTTCCGTCATCATAAACATCATTTCAAGCTCCGGCGCCAATTTTTTATTGGTCAGCGCCATCTGAAACTCATATTCGAAATCGGCAAGCGCCCGCAGCCCTTTCACGATCACCCGCGCTTTTTGGGCCCGCGCGTAATCAACCAGCAAGCCGTTGAAGTGGTCAACCCGCACATTTTTGAGGCCGTTCTCGGCGATGACTTGCTTGAGCAACGCGACCCGCTCTTCTATGGTAAAGAGGGTTTTCTTATGCGGATTGTTTCCGACCGCGACGATCACATCGTCGAAGATCCCGGCCGCTCTGGTGATAATATCAAGATGACCATTGGTGACCGGGTCAAAACTCCCCGGGCAGACAGCCCTCGTCATTCCGCATCAACTCCATCATTTACATACTCCCAAAATTCCAAGGACACCTCGCCATAGACCCTTTTGTCTACCCGTTTTAGGCACTCGATCCGTTCGGGAAGAAGACTCCGCCGCGGGATCTCCACCACAATCTGTCCAGTTGCCGCCAGGACGGACAACCGGGCGATGAGCTCCAATACGCGCAACCACAAGTCGGCGTGAAAAGGGGGATCAATGAAAATAAGGTCATAAGGGGCCTCGTCCCGGCTGAGCTTCGGTAAGATCCGCAGGGCATCAACGGGATAGACTCTGACCTCTGTGGTGTTGGTATCGGGCAGCCGTCGAAGGTTCTCTTTGAGGAGGCGTAACCCCTTCGGATCTTTTTCCACAAAGGTAACCGCCCGCGCTCCCCGGCTTAAGGCTTCAATTCCCAATGTCCCGGCGCCGGCAAAAAGATCCAAAACCCGTCCGTTATGAAAGGTGGCGCCCAAAATATTAAAGAGCGCCTCCCTCAACATATCAGTGGTCGGCCTTAGTCCTTCATGGGTTGGACCCAGCAGTTTCAGTCCGCCATATTTTCCGCCTGTAATCCGCATCGCAAAACCAACTTCTCTTTACTGAAACTCGCCGCCTGGACGCGGAAGGTTGAATGTTTAGCTTTGCCCGCCTTAACCAGCGCCGTCCAGGTCATTCAACGTCGGCTCAATACGGCGTTCCTCGATAGAGTATAACCATTACTCGACAGAGAATAAATAGTAGTACAAAGGCTGTCCGCCAAAATATAATTCCACTTCCGCATCGGGATAAAGCGCCTGCACTTTCTCCAGGACGCTTTCGGCTTCCTTCTCGTTGATATCATGACCATAATAAATAGTAATAAATGAGTCATCCTCCTCAACACAGTGGGCAAGCAAATCAAGGAGAACCGCCGAGGCATCCTTCCCTTTACAGGTGATATCGCCGTCTTTTAAGCCGATGATATCCCCTTCCTGAATCTCCAGGCCGTTGATGGAAGAGGCCCGTACCGCAAAGGTCACCTCACCGGTAACCACCGTACTCAATGCCCTGGTCATGGCCTCCTGATTGTGGACCAGGCTTTCCTCCGGCGCGAAGGCCATCAAGGCCGCAATCCCCTGCGGAATAAATTTTGAAGGGACCACCGCCAGGGGAATATCGGTAAGTTCGCTGACTTGCCCGGCGGTCATGACAATATTGCTGTTGTTCGGCAGAATGATCACCTGTTTCGCCGGTACCTTCATCACCGCTTTGTATAGATCTTCCGTGCTGGGGTTCATCGTTTGCCCGCCGGAGATGACCTCGTCCACCCCAAGGCTGCGGAAGATGTTCTGGAGACCATCGCCGGAGGCAACGGCCACCAATCCGATCTCCTTATTCGCCTGGGGCGGCTGCTCCCGGCGGAGTTGTTCCAGGCGTTGTTGGCTCTGTTCTACCATATTGTTGATGTCAATCTCGGACAATGACCCCAGACGCACGGCGTAGTCCAGGATCAAACCCGGGTTGTTGGTATGGATATGGATCTTGGCCGTTTTCTCGTCCCCCACCACCAGGAGGCAATCGCCATGGGGATCAAGGTCCTCCCGGATGGTCTCCAAATCCATATTATCCCCGCGGACGATAAACTCCGTGCAGTACTGGAAGGTAATGTTTTCCGGATCCAAATCGTCCTCCACCCGGGCAAAAAGCTCTTTCTTCTCGTCCGGGGCGGCCTTTTCGACCACAATGGCCTCCCCTTTTAAGCCGGCAAGCACGCCTTGAAAAAAGAAGAGCAGACCTTTCCCGCCCGCATCGACCACTCCAGCCTGTTTCAACGTGGGCAACATCTCCGGCGTTTTGGCCAGCACTTCTTCCGCATGTTTAAAGACTTGCTCCAAAAACCGGAGCAGGTCCTTCTCTTTCCCCTGGAGTTTTTGGGCTTTTTCGCCTGCTTCCCTGATCACCGTAAGAATGGTCCCCTCCACCGGTTTCCGCACCGCCTGGTAGGCCGTGTTGGCAGCCCCGACCATGCCCCGGACCATTTCCGGGATCCCCAGCTTGTCTACTTTACCGACCGCACGGGCAAAACCGCGGAAGAACTGGGAAACAATAACCCCCGAGTTACCACGGGCGCCCATCAAGGCGCCCTGGGCCGCCCGTTCCAGGATATCGGTCACGTTATCGGCGGCTTTTTCCGCTTCCCGGAAAGCCGCCTGGAAGGTGAGGGACATATTCGTGCCCGTATCGCCATCCGGAACCGGAAAAACGTTGAGGGCATCCACTTCCTCCTTATGCCCCACCAAATTATCTACACCAGCAGCGAGTATCTGTTTCAATTTTGGTCCATCGATTAAATCAAGGTTCAATCCTTGACCCTCCCTACAAGTTGCCGTTACTTCCCGTGCGGACACCGGTCACAATCACGTTAATTTTGGTGGCCACTACTCCAAGTTGGTTTTCAACCGCGTATTTCACATTTTCGATCACATTATGGGCAACTTCATTGATTTTGGTCCCATATTCCACGATCACGTACAGATCGACAATTACCCGGTTATCTTCGAGCCGCACTTCAATCCCTTTGGTCAAATTCTCCTTACCCAGTAGTAATTCGGCGATACCGTCCTGAAAACTCCGGGAGGACATGCCTACGACCCCAAAACATTCCAAGGCGGCAATCCCGGCTACCATGGCAATGGCTTCCGGGGCGACGTCTATTCTTCCCAAAGTTTTTTGGGACTTAACGGAGAGGTTTCTCTCCACGG
>JAAYMP010000048.1 GCA_012521315.1 Bacillota bacterium | reverse complement strand
GATCCCCGAGCCCTGACAGGCCGGAAAAGGTTTCCGGTTCCGCCCCCATCATCACCCCAAGGCGTCGCATCTCCGCCAAGGCCCGGGTCACCAAAGCAGCCTTGGTGTTGTCGCCAAAGTTTAAGCCATCGCAGATCCCGGCGGCCAGCGAAAAGACATTCTTTAAAGCGCCCCCAAGCTCCACCCCCAGCCGGTCCCGGTTCGTATAGACCCGGAAATACGACGACATAAAGACTTCCTGCACCAGTTCGGCTGCTTTTAAATCGGGTGCGGCGACGACTGTGGCCGAAGGCAGGCGGCGGCTGACTTCTTCAGAATGATTCGGACCTGAAAGGACTACAATATCATGGTGGAGAGCGGAAAGCTCCTCCCTTAAAACTTGACTCAAGGTTTTCAGGGTCTGGATCTCCAAACCTTTTCCGGCGTTGACCACAACCGTCCCGGGAGAAAGATGCGGGATAAATAACTTCACCGTGGAGCGTACCCACTGCGAAGGCACGACAAAGGTCAGGAGTTCAGCACCTTCCGCCACTTCCGCCGGGTTGGTACTGGCCGTCAACTCCACCGGCAGGACAACACCGGCCAGAAAGCGTTCATTGGTATGTTTTTGGTTGATCTCCGCCATCGTTTCCTGTTCATAAGCCCACAGCTTAACCTGATGGCCATTCTCCGTCAGTAATTTGGCCAGTGCGGTTCCCCAACCCCCCGCTCCTACTACTCCTACCCTCATTTATGCTCCTCCTTAGGCTTTTTCCATAAGATTTTGTTTTCCGTACCGTTCATGATCCGCTGAATATTGGCGCGGTGGCGAGCAACTGCCAAGATGCAGGCCAGCAAGGCATAGAAAAACAGGTCCGTTTTCCCCGGATATAAGAACAGGCAACTCAAGGGCAGGCCCAAGGCTGCGACGATTGAAGAGAGCGAAACATAGCCGCTCAACAACAAGGTGACGATCCAGAGGGGAAAGAGGACCAGCAAGGTAGCCGGGGCTAGGACAATAATAGTCCCAAATGAGGTCGCAATCCCTTTTCCGCCTTTAAACTTGAACGGCAGCGGCCAGTTATGACCAGCAATCACCGCCAACCCGCACCAGGGGGCAATCCCAGGGACGCCCAGCCAACCACCGATCAAACAGCCGATAACCCCCTTTAACGTATCGCCGACCAAGACGATCAAACCAAACAGCGGTCCTAAAATCCGGTAGACATTGGTGGCGCCCGGATTTCCGCTACCTTTCTTGCGTACGTCCACCCGGGAAATTAAGCCAATCAATTCTCCGAACAAGATCCCACCAAGCAGATAACTGAGGACGACGGCTAAAACTATCCGCATCATGTACACTCCCACTCATTACGCTTATTATTGGTTATTCTTTTTCGCCCTTGCGCGGACCAGAAAATGGACCGGCGCACCGGTAAAACCAAAGTTGGCTCTGATTTGGTTCTCCAAAAAACGGCGAAAAGAAAAGTGCATCAGGGAAGGGTCGTTTACCCACAACTGAAAGGTAGGAGGTTTAACCTTGACTTGCGTTGCATAATAGACCTTGAGTTGCTGTCCTTTGTGGGAAGGTGGTTGGTGGCGAAACAAAGCTTCACGGATCAGTTGGTTCAAGACCCGGGTTGGGATCCGCTTACTATACTCATTCGCCACGTTAAAAACTTCCGGCAAAACTTTTGGTACCCGTTGTCCGGTTTTGGCCGAGATAAAAAGGACCGGCGCGTAATCTAAAAAGGAAAGTTCGGCCCGGAGTTTTTCCAAATACGTTTTGGCGGTCCGGTCGTCTTTTTCCACCAGGTCCCACTTGTTGACAACCAGGATCACCGCTTTCCCGGCTTCATGGGCGATACCGGCCACTTTTTTATCCTGCTCCGCCAAAAAGTCGGTCGCGTCCAGCACCACCAGGACGACATCCGCCCTTTCCACCGCCCGGATGGCCCGGAGGACACTATAGTACTCGACCGCCTCCTCCACCCGGGCTTTCCTCCGGATGCCGGCGGTATCCACCAGGATATAGTTGGTCCCTTGGTACTGAAAAGGGGTGTCAATCGCATCGCGCGTTGTGCCCGGAATGGGACTCACGATCACCCTTTCTTCGCCCAAGAGCGCGTTGAGGAGAGAAGACTTGCCGGTATTCGGCCGCCCAATCAAGGCAACGCGGATCACGTCCTCCTCCTCTTGTTGCTGAGCCGGAAATTCGGCCACCGTTTGGTCCAGCAGATCCCCAAGGTTTAAAGCGTGTTCGGCCGAGACCAAAAGCGGCGGACCGAAGCCCAGGGCGAAAAAGTCACTGGCCAGTGCCGGGTCATAGGTGTCGACTTTATTAGCCACCAAAATCAAGGGTTTCTTTGTTTTCCGCAAGAGGTCGGCGATCTCCCGGTCCAAGGGATGCAGCCCTTCCCGGGCATCAACGACAAACCAGATCACATCGGCTTCTTCAATGGCCAATTGGACCTGGTTATAAACTTTGACGTTTAAAGGGTCGTTTTTGTTACCGGTAATTCCGCCCGTATCCACCAGCAGAAATGATTTTTCCATCCACGCGGTCTCCCGGTAAAGCCGGTCCCGGGTGATCCCTGGGACGTCTTCCACAATGGCGAGCCTTTCCCCGATCACCCGGTTAAACAAAGTGGATTTCCCCACGTTCGGGCGACCGACAATGGCCACGATCGGTTTGGGCATCAATCATTCCTCCAGTCCAAGCAATGTCTTGACCACGACCTCTCCGTTGACGGCAAGAACTTTTACCGGATAGGAAACGTCCGCCCGCAACTCCTCCACCGTCATCCCGTCCAAAAAAACATTCTCCGGCCGGCGGAGCATAACCTGGGGAAGCAACAGACAGGTCTCGGCGCTGGGCGGGGTCTCCCGCAGCGCACGCCGGAGATCGCCACCGGTGACCAACCCGGTCACCGTGACCTCCGGGCCGAAAAAATGGTTCATCACCGGTAAGATTGCCAGTTCAATCCGGGGAAAGACCTCCGCCAGCATGGCGCGGAGCGCGGTCCAAAGGCCAACCGCACCGGTTCCGGTAATCACCGTATAATGCCCGGACTTCCCACGCCGTTTTCCTTCCCCGGCCAGCTTGGTCAGGGCTTGTCGAAACTCGGCTTTGAATAAAGGCCACAGGCCAACCCCGTTCTCCAGTTGGAGCAGGTCCTCATAGGCCTCAAGGGGAGGAAACTCCTGCTCCGCCTGGAGGTAAAACTCATCGGCGGCAAAAACCAGCCGGCTCCCGCAGGCGGCAAGAAATTGCTCCTGCGCACGGTGGACAATCTCCAGCACCGCCCGGGCTTCCTCCCGCGTAAAAAGGCGCAAAGGAACAAGCCCCCTCCGGTGTCGGGTCAAACCCACCGGAACAATGGCCAGCGTTTGCAGGTACGGCCAGAAGGCGACCAGATCGGCGATGGTCTTTTCCAGGATTGGGCCGTCGTTGAGGCCGGGGCACAGCACCGCCTGGGCGTGAAAGTGACACTCCCAGGCCGCCAGTCGCCGGAGGTGGTCCAAAATCTCCCCGGCCCGCCGGTGGCCAAGCAAACGGGCCCGTACTTCCGGGTCGGTCGCATGCACCGAGATGTAGAGCGGGCTTAGACGAAGTTCGTGAATGCGCTGCCAATCGGCGTCGGTCAGATTGGTTAAAGTAATATAACTTCCTTGCAGAAAGGAGAGCCGGTAATCATCGTCTTTTATGTACAACGACGGCCGGAGCTCCGGTGGCATCTGGTCGACAAAACAGAACAGACAGCGGTTACGGCAAGGTCTGATCCCGTCAAAGACGGCCGCCGTAAAGGACAACCCCAACCCCTCGCTCTCGGCTTTTTCCACCTCATACTCCCAATACTCGCCGTTTTTCTTCTCCACCTCTAAAACCAATCGTTCCTGGGCTTCTACCATCTGGTAGGTGATGAGGTCCGGTATTCTTTTCCCGTTGATCTGCACGATCCGGTCGCCGGGCTGCAGCCCGAGGCGGGAAGCCAAACTGTGGGGGGCGACGGACGCCACCACGGCAACCGACTTATGTCTACGCAAAGCGGATCCTTCCTTTTCACAACGTTGAAAACACGGCATTAGTTTCTCCCTTCCCTAAACTGCCCCGTTTTTCTTGAGCGAACCGCGAGTGAAGGCCGGAAAAAAGGAGAGAATAAGGGGGAAAGGAGGACTTGCCATGTCCTGGCGACGTTTTGGGTTCAAGTTTGCCACCGCGTTTCTGGTGGTTTTCGGCCTCGGTTATCTTTTGCCCAACTTTGCGGCGCTTCCGGTTTCCACCACCGCCTTCGCAGGCCTGGCCATTACCGTTCTCCATTTTTTCGTCGAAACGCTCATTCTAAAAAAAGAAGCATTGCCCTTCACCTATGGCTTGATCAGCTTTTTTCTTTCCCTGTTTG
>JAAYMP010000047.1 GCA_012521315.1 Bacillota bacterium | reverse complement strand
CGTCGTCCCGGCTGTAACCAAAGGCCATCTGGGTCATATCGTTGGTCCCAAAGGAGAAGAAATCGGCATACTCCGCAATTTGATCGGCAATTAACGCCGCCCGCGGCAGTTCGATCATGGTCCCGATCAGGTACTCCAGTTTCACACCTTCCCGGGCCATTACCTCCTCGGCCACCTGCTCGCTGTACTCCCGGATCTTTTGCAGTTCGCCGGTGGTCCCCACCAACGGGATCATCACTTCCGGCACGACCTTCTGCCCTTTCTTCGCCAGGGCGCAGGCGGCTTCAAAGATCGCCTGGACTTGGGTGGCGAAGATCTCCGGATAAATAATCCCCAGACGGCAGCCGCGGAAACCGAGCATCGGGTTGAACTCGCTCAGGGAATTAACTTTTTCGATCACCTTCTCCACCGGAACCCCCAACTCTTTGGCCATTTCTTCCTGGCCCTTCCGGTCATGGGGGAGGAACTCGTGGAGGGGCGGATCAAGCAGCCGAATGGTCACCGGCAGATCCTTCATGGTCTCGAAGATCGCGATAAAATCAGCCTTCTGGTAGGGAAGGATCTTGTTCAGCGCCTTCTTCCTGGCCTCGCCATCCTCGGCCAGGATCATTTCGCGGACGGCCTTAATCCGTTCCGGTTCGGGGCCAAAAAACATGTGCTCCGTCCGGCAAAGGCCAATCCCCTGGGCGCCGAAATCCCGGGCCACTTTCGCATCATGGGGCGTATCCGCATTGGTCCGCACTTGCAAAGCCCGGACCTCATCCGCCCAAGTCATTAAGGTTTGAAAGCTACCGGCGATCTCCGGCTCGACCAGGGGAGCTTGCCCAAGAATGACATCACCGGTGGAGCCGTTCAGGGTCATCCAATCGCCTTCCTTAAAGACATGCCCGTTGATGGTCACCTTCTTGTTGCCTTCATCCACCACGGCTTCGCCACAGCCGGCCACACAACATTTGCCCATTCCCCGGGCCACTACCGCCGCATGGGAGGTCATCCCGCCGCGGGCGGTCAGAATCCCCTGGGCCACATGCATGCCGCTGATATCCTCGGGTGAAGTTTCCAACCGCACCAGGATCACCTTATGGCCTTGTTCATGCCAACGTTCGGCGTCTTCGGCGGAGAAGACCACCTGCCCGACGGCCGCCCCGGGGCTGGCCGGTAATCCTTTGCCCACGATGGTCACCTTTGCCTTCGGATCGATCATGGGGTGCAAGAGTTGATCCAGTTGTTCCGGTTCCACCCTGAGCAGCCCGGTCTTCTTGTCAATCAAGCCTTCTTCCACCATGTCCACGGCAATTTTAATCGCCGCCTGGCCGGTCCGCTTGCCGCTTCTGGTTTGCAGCATATATAATTTCCGGTCTTCAATGGTAAACTCGATATCCTGCATGTCTTTGTAGTGCGCTTCCAGCTTCTGGCGGAGGTCCAGCAGCTGTTGGTAACACTCGGGCATATACTCCTGCAAGGAAGGATACTTCGCTTTGCGCTCCGCTTCGGAGATGCCATTTTCCTTGGCCCATTGTTGCGAGGCGGACAAGCTGATCTCCTGTGGAGTTCTGATCCCAGCCACCACATCTTCACCCTGGGCGTTGATGAGGAACTCACCGTAGAAGACATTCTCTCCCGTCGACGGGTTACGCGTAAAAGCAACTCCGGTGGCCGAATTGTCGCCCATATTCCCGAAGACCATGGCCTGGACATTAACAGCCGTCCCCCATTCCTCAGGGATCTTGTGCAGTTTCCGGTAGGTGATCGCCCGCGGGTTCATCCAGGACAAGAAGACCGCGTTGATCGCCCCCCGCAACTGCGCCCAGGGGTCACTGGGGAATTCCTGGTTCATATTGGCTTTGATCCAATCTTTGTACTTGGCAACCAGGTCTTTCAGATCTCCGGCGGTTAATTCGTTATCGTGGGTAACGCCCCGCTCTTTCTTCTTCGCTTCGATAATGGCCTCAAACTTACTGTGGTCGGCGCCGAGCACCACATTGCTGTACATCTGGATAAACCGGCGGTAACTGTCCCAGGCAAACCGCTCGTTCCCCGAGCTCTTGATCAGCCCTTGGACCGTTTCGTCGTTCAAACCCAGGTTCAAGATGGTATCCATCATGCCCGGCATTGACACCCGGGCACCGGAACGGACCGAAACAAGCAAGGGATTGTTTACATCGCCAAAAACTTTTCCCATGGCCGATTCGACTTTTTTTAGGTTTTCACGAATCTCTTCCTCCAACCCGGCAGGCCACTGTCTATTGTTTTGATAATAGGCGGTACAAACCTCGGTCGTAATGGTAAACCCAGCCGGTACGGGAATCCCTAAATTAGTCATCTCGGCTAAGTTTGCCCCTTTGCCGCCGAGAAGGTTTCTCATCTCAGCAGTACCGTCGGCTCGACCATTGCCAAAAAAATAGACATTTTTCGACATTCTACTCCTCCATTCTTTATTATAATCATTCCATGAAATTCATGTTGGGTTGCTTGGCCAGT
The DNA here is from genome assembly GCA_012521315.1 of Bacillota bacterium. Lineage (GTDB taxonomy): Bacteria > Bacillota > UBA4882 > UBA10575 > UBA10575 > Capillibacterium. The sequence continues at coordinate 5,096 of JAAYMP010000047.1, read as the reverse complement.
ATTCCTATTCTCCCCTTTTTCCCGGGAGAAATCCTCGGCCTTAATCCGACCTCAATTTTGCTGCTTCGTCCATAGGTTTGTCTCTTTTGTAGCCCGCATCTACCGGCAGCGCACCCGCTTGTTCCCGTTTATACCCTCACTACCATTCTTTATTAAAAAAAAGATCTAATAAGTAATATACTGTATTCTCCTAAAAAAGTCTAGTCTTTCCTAATCTCTCTTCGGATTGTAATAAAACGGTTTCCACCGTATTCTTCATCAGCATGGCAATGGTCATGGGACCGACGCCGCCGGGAACCGGGGTGATCGCTCCCGCCACTTCCACAACCGACGGGAAATCAACATCACCGACGACTTTTCCGGAAGCCAGCCGGTTCACTCCCACATCAATCACCACCGCCCCGGGTTTCACCATCGTGCCGTCGACCAAACCGGCTTTTCCCACCGCCACCACCAGGATATCGGCCCGCCGGGTCACCGTTGCCAGGTCCGGCGTCCGCGAGTGGCAGACGGTAACGGTCCCGTGTTCCTGCAGCAGGAGATGGAAGACGGGCTTGCCCACAATAATGCTCCGCCCGACCACCACGCACTCCCGGCCTTTAACCTCAACCCCGCTGGCTTTGATCAACTCCATAATCCCCGCCGGGGTGCAAGGCCGGATTCCGGGTTCCCCCCGGAGCAAACGGCCCAGATTGACGGGGTGAAACCCGTCCACATCCTTCTCCGCTTTAATCCGGTCCGTGATCGCTTTCTCCTGTAACGGGGCGGGCAACGGGAGTTGGACCAAGATCCCATGGACATGCGGGTCCGCGTTCAGCCGGTCGATGAGCGCCTCCAGTTCCGCCTGGGCCGTGGTCGCCGGCAAACGGTATACTTCGGATTTAATCCCCAACTCTTGACAGCTCTTTTCCTTATTGCGCACATAAATCTGGGAAGCCGGATCGTCGCCGACCAACACCACGGCCAGTCCGGGGACGATCCCGACCGCGGCCAGTTCGTCCACTTTCCCTTTGACTTGCTGCTTAACCTGATTCGCCAGCGCTTTTCCGTCGATGATTTTGGCCCCCAAAAAATCGCCTCCTTCGTTCTCCTTCGTCTCCTTCTTCTCCTTCGTCTTTAAATCCTAAATCGTCTGCTTAGCCTTTAAAAGAGGCCGACGATGCTCCCGTCGGGCAGGAGGTCAACTTTTTGCGCGGCCGGCGTCTTCGGCAAACCGGGCATCGTCATGATATTGCCGGCCAAAACGACAATAAAACCGGCGCCCGCGGAAAGTTTAAGGTCGCGCACTGTCAATTCCCACCCTTCGGGAACTCCTTTCAGGCGCGGATTATCAGAAAGTGACATCTGCGTCTTAGCCATACAGACCGGAAGGTGGCCGAAGCCCAGTTCTTTGATCTCCGCCATCGCCTTCCGGGCTTCCTGGGTATAGGTCACGCCGACGGCCCCATAGACCTTGGTGGCCAGGAGCGCAATCTTCTCTTCCAGTGGCATATCGCTCCCATAGAGCGGGGCAAAACGGTTTTCCGCGGTTTCGATCGCGGCAAGGACCCGCTCCGCCAGTTCAACTCCGCCCGCCCCGCCGTGGGCCACCACTTCGGAGACCGCCGCCGGAACCCCTTGTCCACGGCAGTAAGCCAAAACCGTGGCCAATTCCTGCGGATCATCGGTGGGAAACTTGTTCAGCGCCACCACCACGGGTAAGCCGAAAAGGTCATGCAAATTGGCGAGGTGTTTCCCCAGGTTGCCCAGCCCCCGCTCAACAGCGGCCGGATCCGGGGCGGCGATCTGTTCCATCGCGACCCCGCCGTGGTTTTTCAACGCCCGCACGGAAGCAACCAGCACTGCCACCGCCGGTTTTATCCCGTACCGCGGGGCCACCAGATCAAAAAATTTCTCCGCCCCCAGGTCGGAAGCGAAACCGCCCTCGGTGACCACATAATCGGCCAGTTTGAGGGCGAGCTTCGTCGCCAGAATGCTGTTGTTCCCGTGGGCAATGTTGGCAAAGGGGCCGCCGTGGATAAACGCCGGTTGTCCTTCCAAGGTCTGGACCAGGTTGGGTTTCAAGGCATCTTTGAGGAGCACCGCCAGGGCACCCACCACGCCCAGATCCCGGGCAAAGACCGGTGTCTTTTGGTAGGTATAGGCCACCAGGATCGACCCCAGACGTTGCTTAAGATCATTTAAATCGGTAGCGAGGCAGAGAATGGCCATTATCTCCGAGGCCGCTGTAATCTCGAAGCCGCTTTCCCGCATGATCCCGTTGCTTTTTTCCCCGACGCCCACGATAATCTGCCGGAGTTGGCGGTCGGAGATGTCCAACACCCGTTTCCACAACACCCGTTTGGGATCGATCCCCAATTCATTCCCGTGGTGGATGTGGTTTTCAATGATCGCGGCCAACAGGTTATGGGCGGCCGTAACCGCATGGAGATCTCCGGTGAAATGCAGATTAATCTCGTCCATCGGTAAAACCTGCGCATAACCGCCCCCGGCCGCGCCGCCCTTCACACCAAAGGTCGGGCCGAGGGACGGCTCCCGCAAAGCAACAGCTGCTTTTTTCCCCAAACGCCCCAAGGCCTGGGTCAACCCCACCGCGGTACAGGTTTTCCCCTCCCCGGCCGGCGTCGGGGTGATGGCCGTCACGTAAATCAGTTTCCCGTCCGGAAGATTTCTCCGTTTTTCCAGCGCCCGCAAGGACACTTTCGCTTTGTAATGACCGTAGGGTTCGTATTCCTCCTCACCTAAACCAAGCTCCGCCGCCACCGTACTAATCCGACGCATCTTGGCTTGCTGGGCGATCTCAATATCACTTAACATCATATTCCTCCTCTTTCTTAAGCTGAATACGGTGCGGGAAGAGCAGCAACTCCTTCTCCTTTTCCTCCCCAAAGGCCTTCGATTACCGGACCGACCGCCAACGGATCCCCGGACGTGTAGAACCATTCTTTACCCGCTCGTTGATTGGGCGTGAGGAGCCCGTTCTCCGCCAAAACCCGCTTGGTTTGCGTCGCCACCGGTATCCCGGTGTCAATGACCCGGACCCCGGGAGCGACCAATTTCTCCACCAAAGGCCGGAGAAAGGGATAATGGGTACAGCCCAAGACCACCACGTCAACATCCTTCTCCTGCAAGGGCGCCAGGTACTTTTGGAGCAACCTTTCCGTACTTGGCGCACTGAGCGCCCCCTTTTCCACCGCTTCGACCAGCCCGGGACAGGCCTGGTTAACCACGGTAACGCCGCTCCCAAATTTCTCGACAAGAAAAGTAAAACGTTCGCCGGAAAGGGTCGGCCCGGTCGCTAAAACCCCAATCTTCTTGTTTTTTGTATATAAGGCCGCCTGTTTCACCGCCGGTTCCACCCCGACAAAGGGGACCGTAAATTCGGCCCGCAACTGTTCAAGGGCGGCTACCGAGGCGGTATTGCACGCCACGACAATCAGTTTTACGCCCTGCGTCAACAGGAACGTGGTGATTTTCCGGGCGCGCTCCTGGATCCGGGCCGTGGTCTTCTCACCATAAGGGCAAAATTTCGAATCGGCAACGTAGATCAGATCCTCTTGGGGCAACAGCCGCCGCACCTCTTTCATGATGGAAAGCCCGCCTACCCCGGAGTCAAAAAGACCAATCGGATCTTGGGCTGCCAATTGTCATCACCTTCTTACCAAAATCCTTTTTTCCCTCTCCCATTATACCTTAAACACTATTCTGGTCAAACCTTACTGACGCCAAAAACCAAACCCCACGATATCTAGAAAAGAAATTTAGCAAAAAAACCGGCTGTTTATGATCGCCCGGTTTTCACGGCCTTTGATAAAAATTACGAATAAAACCTGCCTAAAGCAGGTTTAATTGCCCGCCTCCCCCAATTCCATTATTTATTCGCGCACCGGGGAAAGGAATCCTTTCGCCCTGGTAAATTTATCTTCAGCCGTACCTTTCATTGACTTTTAAGGAGTTAAGCAATAAAATGAATACATCAAACCCATACATTATTAGCTTTTTTTGGTAAAGAAAGGAATGAATAATGCAACGTTTTACTTCAACCCGTTTCTTTGGCGTTCTCCTGTTCCTGTTGAGCGTCACCGTCATAACTTTAATCGTCACCGCGGATGAAGAAGTCCCGTCCCCCTCGCCGGCCGACCGGTATCAGCAAGCCCTTAACCTTTACTATCAAGGTGAATTCTACCAAAGCCTTGACCTCATGGCAACGCTGGTGCGGGATAATCCGGCGGACAAGGAGATCCGCTTTGACTTAACCTATCTCCTGCGGGAGGCCGGCCGGTTCCCCGAAGCCATCAGCCACCTCTCCCACCTGGTGAAGACCCACCCAAACCAAACGGCGTATTGGCATGCCTTGCTGGCCACCACCTACCTGGCCGGTGACTATTACCGGGTGTTGGCGCTCAAAACCCCGGAAGCTTCAGCCGAAACCTCCTTCTGGAAAGGCTTGGCCGCCTATGAACTCGGTGTTTACGCCCTGGCCAAAGACCATCTGCAACAGGTGGTAACGCTTGCGCCCTTTCACCCTCTGGCCTACTACTATTTAGGACTGATTAACCTGGCGGAGAAAGATTTCGCCCAGGCCAAAACCAACTTAACCCAAGCCTTAACCCAAGACCCCAACCTCTTTATCGCCCTCTATGAGCTGGCCCGCGCCTACCTGGGGTTGGGTGACTACAAAGCAGCTTACAACCGCTTGAAACAGACAGAAAGGGTGGCGCCGGGCAATCCCCAAATCCAAGCGGAGTTGCAAAACCTGATCGCCGCCCATCCGCAGTTGCTGGTCGAAGAGGAAAAGGAAGCCGCCGCCCATCGAAAGACCGCCGCCGTTCCCCGCGCCGTCCCCTTGGCGGGAGAGACAACCGGCATGACAACCGTCCGGGTCGGCCTGGCCGAACAAGTCCACTCCCTTTGGGCGAAAACCGGCGGCCCTTTCCGGTTAGCCACCGTCTCGGCGTCGAAAACACTGACCGGCGACCCCCAGACCATTTTAAGGTTTTCCTTTAGCCCGCAAGGCCGGATTCAGATCTACAATGACCAGGATAAACTGCTTCTGGAAACGACAGAGCCGGTTAACCTTTCCTACGCCGACCCGG
>JAAYMP010000046.1 GCA_012521315.1 Bacillota bacterium | reverse complement strand
CTGGGCATAATTCCATAAGGCGGCTTTCAGCGCCTCCTCGGCCGAACAGGAACAATGCATCTTTACCGGGGGTAGACCGTCCAGCGCTTCCGCCACCGCCTTGTTGGTGATTTTTAACGCCTCGTCGACGGTTTTCCCCTTGACCATCTCGGTCAACATGACACTGGTGGCGATGGCCGCCCCGCAGCCGAAGGTCTTGAATTTCGCATCACGTATAATATTGTCTTCGATTTGCAGATAAATTTTCATGATATCGCCGCATCTCGGGTTGCCGACGGTTCCAACCCCGTCGGCGTTCTCGATCTCACCAACGTTTTGAGGGTTCATGAAACATTCCATCACTTTTTGGCTGTACAATTTTTTCACCTCAATATTATGAATTCTGACGCACAAACTCCTCGTACAGGGGGGACATGGACCGTAGCTTTTCGACGAAGGCCGGCAGTTTGGCCAGCACCACATCCATCTCCTCCCGGGTGTTATTCTCACCGAGGGTGAACCGGACCGAACCATGGGCTTGTTCATGGGGGAGCCCCAAGGCCAACAAGACATGGGAAGGGTCGAGGGAACCCGAGGTGCAGGCGGAACCGCTGGAAGCGGCGATCCCTTCCATATCAAGGAGCAAAAGCAGGGATTCGCCCTCAATAAACTCAAAGGAAAAATTCACATTGTTCGGTAGCCGCTTTTCCCGGTGGCCATTCAAGCGGCAATAGGGGATTCTCGCTTCGATTCCGTCAATCAGGTAGTCGCGCAGGTCTTTGATCTTGGCGTTTTTCGCCTCCATATCCTGGCAGGCCAGGTCGAGTGCTTTGGCCAGTCCCACGATTCCAGGCACATTCTCGGTCCCCGCCCGCCGGTTCCGCTCCTGGCCCCCGCCGTGGAGTAGGGAGGGGAGCTTTAGGCCGCGCCGGACGTAAAGGGCGCCCGTGCCTTTCGGCCCGTAAAACTTATGACCGGACAAGGACAAGAGGTCAATATTTTGGGCGTGGACATCGATGGGCAGGTGGCCAACGGCTTGCACTGCGTCGGTGTGGAAGGTAATCCCGTGCTTTTTGGCCACCGCGCCGATCTCCGCGATGGGCATGATCGTCCCAATTTCGTTATTGGCATACATAATCGTAATCAGGATGGTCTCGGGGCGGATCGCCGCCTCCACCTGTTCGGCCGTGACCAGTCCGTCCGCGTCCACTTCCAGGTAGGTGACCTCATAGCCGTGTTTCTCCAAGTACTGGCAGGGATGGAGGACGGCGTGGTGTTCGATGTTGGTGGTAATGATGTGGTTGCCTTTTTCCTTTAACGCTTCGGCGATCCCTTTAATTGCCCAGTTGTCGGCTTCGGTGCCGCCCGAGGTGAAAAAGATCTCATTGGGTTGGGCGCCGAGGTGTCCGGCGAAGACGGCGCGGGCGTCATCGATCGCCTTCCTGTTCCGCTGGGCGATCTTATATATGCTGGAAGGATTCCCAAAGTTTTCGGTGAAGTACGGGAGCATTGCTTCCAGCACTTCCGGTTTGACCGGGGTTGTGGCTGCATGGTCCAGGTAGATCATGTTGCGAGCTCCTTTCCGCCGTATCGTAATCCGCGAAAAACCGTGTCAATAGAAGGGTTTTTAATCCCTAGTTATTTACTAGGAATATCAAGTCCAGAATAACATCATCCCTTCGCTTTGTCAATGTTTTTATGGTTAAAATATGAATTCACCGGGCTTTAGTTCAGACAAGGTTTTCGACCCGGCAGGCGGTGGACGGACGGTCCCGCAGTCCTTTATAAAGGGGATGGCGAAGGTGCCGGTCGGGGGTGACGGCCAGATATTCCACTTCACAAACGAGACGGGGTTCCAGCCAGTGGAGGTTGGGCAGCGACGGCGGATCGGCCAGCGGGGGTTCCGCCCGCTTTAAACCGGTGAAGAGGGTGAGGAGATGGTTGATCTCACTTTGGCTGAAACCGCTTCCGACCAGTCCGTAGGAGCAGAGTTCTTTTCCGGCGTAGAGCCCGACCAGGATGGCCGAGAGATCGGACCGTCCTTGCGGGTTGGTGGTGTATCCGCAGATGACAAAGTCGCCGCTTTTGACGACCCGGGCTTTTTTCCAGTAAGGGCTTCTTTTACCGGGGAGGTAAGGGCTGTTTTTGTCTTTGCCGACCACGCCCTCCAGCCCCAAAGCGGCCACCTGCTTAAAGAGGGCGGTGCCGGAATGGGGGATGGGGGTGCTGGCCATGAGATGGGGGCCGGGGCTAAGGACGGTGTGGAGCAGTTCTTGCCGGGTGGTGAGGGGCTGGTTCATCAGGGATTCCCCCTTGAGGTAGAGGAGGTCAAAGGCAACGTAGAGCACGGGATTGGTCCGGCTTGCTTCCCGGATGCCGGCCGCCGAGGTGACGTGCAGGCGGCTTTGCAGGCGAAAAAAACTGGGTTTGCCGTCGTCGAGGGCGATGATCTCGCCGTCCAGGACCACGTTGTCCGCCTTGACTTGACGGTGCAGGTTGGCAAGCTCTGGATATTGAAAGGAGATCTCCCGCCCGTTCCGGCTCTGCAAACGGGTGTTTGCCGTCAAAAAAGCAAGGCAACGGATGCCGTCCCACTTAAGTTCAAAGTGGTAGTCGGGGGAGTCAAAGGGCGGGGCGCCCACGGCGAGCATGGGTAAGATCTTTAAAGGCAGCATCTATCCGGTCTGTGTCTTCTTCCTTTTTTTGGCCGGTTTTTTCTGGGCTTCCGTCGCTTCCAAACTGGCCCGGAGGGCTTCCATGAGGTCAACGACTTTGGCTGTCTCCGGCGCGGTTGGGACCGCCACTTCTTCCCCGGCGATCTTGGCCTGGATCACTTCCATCAGTTTGGAACGGTAATCGTTGTTGTATTTCTCCGGGTTGAAGGCGGTGGAGAGATTGCCGATCAGGCTGTTGGCCATGCTGACCTCGTTCGGATGAGGCTTGACTTCTTTCACCTCGGCGGCGAGCAACTCGGGGGCGCGGATCTCATCGGGGAAAAACATGGTGGCCATGACCAGAAGTTTTTCCCACGGACGCAGGCAGGCGAGGACGGCTTTGGACCGGATCGCCACCCGGGCGACGGCGATCTTCCCCGTTTCTTGCATTGCCTGGTTGAGCAGGGTATAGGCTTTTTCCCCGCCGGGGTTCGGGGTCAGATAGTAGCTGCGGTCAAAATAAATCGGATCGATCTCGGCCAGATCCACAAAGTCAAGAATATCGATGGTCTTGGTGTTCTCGCCGGGCAGCAGTTCGAAATCTTCATCCCGCAGGATAACGTACCGGCCCTTTTCGTATTCGTACCCGCGGACCAGCTCGTCGGCACCGACCTCCTTTTGGCAAACCGGGCAGTATTTCCGGTACTGGATGGGTGTTTTACAGGTGGCGTGTAATTGGTTGAAGTGGATGTCCTTCCGTTCGGTGGCGGTGTACATCTTGACCGGAATGTTGACCAGGCCGAAACTGATTGCCCCTTTCCAGAGTGTACGCATGGCAAACCTCCTGTTGACGGCAGTCAAAGTTATTATCTCCCCGGGGCGGGCCCCGTACCAAAAACGGGCAAGAAAAAAAGCCGGGAAAATCCGGCAAAGTCCAGCCTGCCCTTGTGGCGTTCTATTTTTGCCCGGTTTCTTTGGTAAGCTTTGGGCGTTAAAAGCTTAAAGTTCCTTTTTGTAAACCCGGTAGGTTCGGTAGTGGAGCCCGCCGGCCCGTTCGGCGCCGCGACGCATCGGGATGTTAAACTCCGCGACAATTGATCCTTCGCCGTAGGTGAACCCAAACTCTTTCGCTTTGAGGAGGAGATGATAAAAGAGGGTTCCGGAGACGCCCTTTTTGCGGTATTCGGGGATGACAAATAGCAAAAACACACGGGCTCCCGAGACACGGTGCCGGTTGAATAAAAACTTCGCCCAGCCGGTGGGGAAGGGAAAGCTGCTGTTTTTCATCAGCACCCGGTGGTAATCAGGGATCGAAGCGGCAAAGCCGATCGGTTTTCCTTCCAGGTTGCGGGCGATGGGAATCAACTCCGGAATGATTAAATCTCTGAGTTGGAAAGCGTAGGCCCGTAAATCCTCCAGGTTGGGCGGGGAAAGATCGCCCCAGTCTTCGGGACGGGCGTGTTCCAGGATGGATTTAAGATCAGCCAGTTCGGCCTCGATGTTGTTCCGATCGAAGCTGTTGACCCGGAACCCGTATTTGTTCTGGGCGTAGCTGACGACCCGTTCAGTTTTGCGGACATCGATCCGTTTCAGATCGTAATGGTAGGCGTAATAATCAACGTCTTTCGTAAAACCGGCTTTTTCGAAATAGGTGGCATACTCCGGGGGATTATAGGCGTTCATGAGGACCGGCGGTGAATCAAAGCCCCAAATGAGCAGCCCGCGGAGGTTCTCACCCTTGGTTGGGGAGATGGGCCCGCGTACCAGGTGGATCCCCTGGTTGGCCAACCAGGTGCAGGCATGGTTGAGGATAAGCGTGCTGGATTCTTCGTTGACCGCTTCATAGAGGGCGAGGTAACCTTCTTTTTTGGCCTTGCCTTCGTTGTCGGCTTGGTCAATACCCACCATTACCCGGCTCAAAGGTCGTCCGACTGAATCGCAGGCCAAAAAGAGGCGGTAGGGGCCACGCGTCAGCAAAGGGTTGAACCGGGGGTCCAGTTGTTTTTTGACCTCGTTCAGCAAAGGGGGAACCCAGTTTGGATCGTTTTTATAAAGATTCCAAGGTAGCCACAGGAAGTCACGCATGTCGTTGCGGGTGACGACTGGTTTAATGGAGATGCGATCCATTAAAACCCCTCCAATAATCTCTCTTCTCTGTAAAACTCCGCTAATATTAACAATTATTATAAACTTTTTTCGGGACCGGATCAAAGGTTGGTTGCTGGAACCGGCATCCCAGAACACGGCTTTTGCTTCTAAATCCGCTACCCCGTTCATAATTTGTAAAGAGGAAAGCCGGGGTGGCGGAATGGTTACCAAAAAAAAGTTCTTCTGGTTAACTATTGTATGGCGGCGGGAGTATCTTTTTGCCATCATCTTTCTTTTCGTCTGTGGATTTTTCGGCGGTTTGACCCGGCGGGACGAGCCCGTGGACGCGCCGTCGCTGTTGCCATCGGCGATTGCGGGGAAAACGATCATCATCGATGCCGGACACGGGGGATTCGATCCGGGGGCGGTCGGCCGGAGCGGGCTGGAGGAGAAGATGGTCACTTTGGACATTGCCAAAAGGTTAAAGCGTTATTTTTCCCGGGTGGGCGTCTATGTGATTATGACACGGGAGAAGGATATGGATTACAGTGCAATGCCGGAAGCGGGCGCTTTGACCAAGAAACGGCGGGATTTACTCTACCGGGTGCGGATGGCAAACGAAAGCCGTGCCGACCTCTTGATCAGTATT
>JAAYMP010000045.1 GCA_012521315.1 Bacillota bacterium | reverse complement strand
GGCCCGGCCGGGCCAGTTTGTCCACCTGCAGGTAGGGACGACCACCGATCCTCTGTTACGCCGGCCGTTCAGTATTGCCGGGATTGACCGGCCAAAGGGTGAGATTACCATTTACTACCGGGTCACCGGCCGGGGGACCGGCCTCCTCACCCGGGTGCAGGCCGGGGAGACCTTGAGCGTCATCGGGCCGGTGGGAAAGGGTTTTACCGTCCCGGCGGCGGGTGAACTCCTCCTCGTGGCCGGAGGGATTGGGATCTTTCCCCTCTTCGCCCTGCTTGAAGCGGTGGACCGGTCGGCGGTACAGGTCCAGGTCCTGTGGGGCGGGGAGAACCGGCAGTTCCTGGAGGACGTCGGCCGGGTAACCCTCTTCCAAATGGGGGTTGATTATACCGTGGCCACGATGGACGGGAGTATGGGCCACAATGGTTTGGTGACCGATCTTCTCCCGGCGGCGCTGGCGCCGGAGACGGCGGGCGGACAAGAAGCAGAACCCGCCCCGGCCGGCGGGAGGCCCGGGGCTTTGGCGGCAGGCCGGGCGGGACGGGCAACGCTTACCGTTGCCGCGTGCGGCCCTAAAGGAATGTTGCAGGCGGTCGCCGCTTGCTGCTGCCGGGCGGGGGTCCCGGTGGAGGTGTCTTTGGAAGAAAGAATGGCTTGCGGGATCGGGGCCTGTTTGGGCTGTGCCTGTCTGGTGCGGACCGCTGATGGCACGCCGGTGCGGCGGCGGGTCTGCAAGGACGGGCCGGTCTTTGACGGCAGGGAGGTGGTCTGGGATGAAACCGGTTGATCTTACTACCCGGCTGGCCGGGTTAACCCTGAAGAATCCCGTCATGACAGCCTCCGGCACTTATGGCTTTGGGGAAGAGTATGCGGCCTTTTATGATCCATCACGCTTGGGGGCGATTACGGTGAAGGGGATTACCCCTCTGCCGCGCCGGGGAAATCCGGCGCCCCGGGTGGTGGAGACCCCGTCCGGCATGTTGAACGCGGTGGGGCTGGAGAACCCTGGTTTGGACGCGTTCCTCACCACGTACCTGCCCCGGTTGGAAAAGTTCAAAACACCAATTATCGTCAACATCTCCGGTTTTTCCCTTGATGATTACGCGTCAATGGCCGCCGCGCTGCCGGAAGACTCTTGTATTGCGGCGGTGGAGGTCAATATCTCCTGTCCCAACATTAAACAGGGCGGGCTGGCTTTTGGTACGGATCCCAAAAGCGCCGAGGCGGTCCTGCGCGTTACCCGCAAAAACACGAAGCTGCCGCTGATCGCCAAACTCTCGCCCAATGTGACCGACATTGTGGCGCTGGCGAAGGCGGTCACCAGCGGCGGGGCCGATATAATCTCCCTGATCAATACGCTCTTAGGGATGCGCATCGACATCAAAACGGGGAAACCCATTCTCGGCAACATCATGGGCGGTCTTTCCGGACCGGCGGTGCTCCCGGTAGCCGTGCGCATGGTTTACCAGGTCTACAAGGCGGTCCGCCTGCCGATCATCGGGATGGGGGGGATCAGCACCTGGCAGGATGCGGTCGAGTTCATGCTGGCGGGAGCCTCGGCGGTTAGCGTGGGGACGGCCAACTTCGTCAATCCCCTGGCCACCTTGGAGATCATCGACGGGCTGGCGGAGTACTGCCGGCAGAACGGCTATACGGCGGTCCGGGAGATTGTTGGCTTGGCCCACCGGTAGAGGGGGAATAAACACCGGTTTGCCCAACCGGTAGAAGGAAATGCTCCAGTCCAGATGGGGGTTGAATTAAACCGGTTTGGATGTTGGGGTTGGTAAAGGAAGTAAAGGAAAGAATTGGACTGATTTATGAAGACCGGGGATCCGGGTAAAAAGGAGGACTGGGTAAATGGCGGTAAACAAGGATTGGCCGGGGGGGCAGAACCTTAACGAAAAAGTGATCGTGGCGCTGGATGTTGATTCCCGTACACAAGCGCTGGCGTTGGCTGAAGCGCTCCAGGGCTCCGGCTGTTGGCTGAAGATCGGGTTGGAACTGTACGCCCTCTCCGGGCTGGAACTGGTCGAGACCTTTAAAAAGATGGGGTTTTCCCTCTTTCTCGATCTAAAGCTGCACGATATCCCCAATACGGTGGAACGGGCCCTGAGGGTGCTGAGTACTTCCGGTGTGGATATGGTAGACGTTCACTGCGCCGGGGGTTATACCATGATGGCCCGGGCGGCGGAGGTCTGTCACGCGGCCGGGATCAAAGTGATCGGAGTCACGGTGCTGACCAGTATGGGCCCGAAAGACTTACGGGAGCTTGGGGTCGCGGCCGGCCCGCAGGAGCAGGTGGTCAACCTGGCCCGCCTGGCACAAAAAGCCGGTCTGGACGGGGTGGTGGCCTCGTCCCAGGAGGCGGCGGTCCTCCGGAAAGAGCTGGGGCCTGAATTTATCCTGGTTACGCCGGGGATCCGCCCGCCGGGGAGCGCGCCAAACGACCAGGTCCGCGTTGTGACGCCGCGGGCAGCCCTCCAGGCGGGCAGTTCGTACCTGGTGGTCGGGCGGCCGGTGACCAGGGCGGCCGATCCGCGGCAGGCTCTGGCGGCGCTTTGGCAGTAGAACGTGGGTTTCAATGTGGGTTTTAATGGGATCGGATGGCACTAACTACGCGAAGGGGGAATTTAAATGGGTGATGGTTGCGGCGGCATGATGGCCGGGGGCCCCATGGGGTCCACGGAGGTGATGGCCATTTTTAACGAGACCGACGCCTTACGCCAAGGGCATTTTGTTTTGACCTCGGGGAAGCACAGCGCCCAGTATATGCAGTGCGCCCAGGTCTTACAGTACCCGTGGCTGGCGGCTGCCTTGGGCAAAGCCTTGGCCGCCCGCTGGGCCGGAGTGGCGGTGGAGACGGTGGTCGGACCGGCGATGGGCGGAATTCTGGTCGCCCATGAAGTGGGCCGGGCTTTGGGTGTGCGGGCGCTCTTCGCCGAGCGCCAGGACGGCAAAATGACCCTGCGCCGGGGTTTTACCCTCCAACCGGGGGAAAAGGTCCTGGTGGTGGAGGACGTGATCACCACCGGCGGGTCGGTGCAGGAAGTGATCGACCTGGTCAAAACAATGGGGGCGGAGCCGGTGGGGGTGGGCGTCCTGGTGGACCGGAGCGGGGGCCAAGTGACTTTTGCCGGCTTGCCCCTCCGCAGTTTGTTGTCGCTGACGATCGAAGCTTTTGCCCCGGAGGAGTGTCCCCTTTGCGCCCGGGGGATTTCCTGGGAGAAGCCGGGGAGCCGGGGTAATGTCTGACATATAAAGCCAGCATCTGACTAAGAAAGCATCGCGGAAGCTTGAATCCGGATCAAGGTTGGTCAGGTTTTTCATTTTCTGCAGACGGGCGCTGGTTGTATTGCGGTGGATCTGCGTTTTGGCGGTGGTGGCCGAAAGGTTCATACAATTTGTTGGAGATGTAAACAAACATCGTCAAACAAAAGGGTCTCCAGGCTATAAAACTGGGCGTTCGGAACCGTCTCCTGGCCGATTTCCAAGGTTTCAATGGCTTCGAGCCAGCTTTTGCGGAGTTGCGTAATGCTTCGTAAAGATTGCCGTAGGTAAAACCGCTTCGAAGTTCCGTTTAAAGAGGAGAATGAACCAACTATTTTTGGTAATTTTGGGTAAAATATGATACAATTACAATTACATATATTTGCAGAAACCACAGAAGAGGAGGCCCGCGCATGAACAGGTGGAAATTGGCGGTCAAGGCGCTCATCATCGGTTGCCTCTTTGTCTTGGTGTCCGGCGGCTTTGCCCAGGCGAATGCCGGCCCCCACACCCATTACCAAGCGGTGGAGGAATTATTCGTCCTGATGAAGACCGAGGATAACATGGCCCTTTCCTTTGCCCAGATTCGCCCCATGCTTTTTGAGCAGTTCCGGCAAGGGTTACCCGAAGAGCTGGCGCCCGAACAGGTCCAGATTATGGAGGAGTATTTTGGCCGGCTAATGGATTTGATGGAAGAAGAGTTGAGCTGGCCGAAGATGAAGGATGATTTTATCCAGATTTACATGTCGATCTATACGGAAGAAGAGATCCAGGAGCTGATCAGGTTTTACCAGACGCCGGTGGGACAAAAAACAATCGCCCAAACGCCGGTCCTCACCCAAAAGGCGACGGAGATAACCCAAAAGTATCTGACGGCGGTGTTACCGAAGGTCCAAGCCCTTGGCGAAGAGATGCAGGCGGAGATCGAAGCCGCTGGCGCAATGTAGACGGGTGCGTTTATATTTTTCAAATCCGCGCGTAAATAATGGCGCTCCCAGCCCCGGGTGACGGGGCGGGAGCGCTTTTTTTCGCTTTCTCCACCCGTCGTTTATTTATTACTTTCTTGATATCTTTGAAATGGCGGCCGAGTAGGCTTATTTTGTCTGCTCTTTTTTCGACTAGGCGGCGCCTCTTTACAGCTACCGGCTAATTACGAAAGGAAATTCCAAATATATGATAAAATGATGGAGTAAAGATATACCGTTTTTGTGCGGCGGGAGCGTCAACAGCCAGCACGCGACCGGTCTAATGGAACAACCGGCGATTGACGGCCTGTTTATCGGTCGGACCGCTTGGGAAACGGAAAGTTTTGCCGCATTATTAGACAAGCTCTTGAATTGTGCCAAAAGAAGTCAGTGGTGGTTGATTAAAGTTGATGAAGGAGAATGATTGCCCGTGAAAACCGAAAGCTGTTACCGGAAAGATATTGTGGAAGTTGGGAAAAGGTTATATGCCAAAGGCCTCCTGGAGGGAGGCGGCGGCAACATGAGCATAAGAATTGCGGAGAATGAGGTCTTGATTACCCCCTCCGGAATGTGTAAAGGAGTTTTAGAACCGGATCAGTTGGTCAAGATCGATCTGGAAGGGAAGGTTATCGCGGCCCTTAAAGAATATTCCAAGCCCTCCCGGGACTACCGGATGCATTTGGGGTTGTATAAACGCCGCACCGATATTAAAGCGATTGTGCATTCCCATCCGCCGGTTGCTACCGGGTTTGCCATTGCGGAATACCCACTGGATGAGATTGCCGCCCCCGAGGTGATGTTCACCTTTAACCATATCGCCGTTACCGAATATGCTTTGCCCACGACGGAAGAGGTCCCGGTGGCGATTAATAAGGCTCTGGATATGTATCCCATGGCGAACGCCATAATCTTGGCCAAACACGGCGCAATTACCGTCGGTGGTGATCTTTGGGATGCCTATTATAAGATGGAAACCTTGGAGGCCTATCTGAAATCCCTGGTCGTCGCCAAACTGATGGGCGGGTTTAAACCCTTAAGCCCTGAACAGATCGGAAAGATCGAAGCATTGATGGGTGTTAAGTATTAAGGGAAGCTAAGTGGTTTATCGATCTACCCGGTTGTGCATTTGGACATTGTGAATATGGGCATGAAAAAAAGCTGCCCTTTGGGCAGCTTTGCAATGGAAAGTTAAGGCAAGCGGTTAAAACTTATGACCGAAGGGTTTAGCCGTGCAATAAAATCCGGTCGTCGGTTAGTTCCCGGCCGCTCCGGGCGGTGAACTTGGCAAGCAAGTCGCCAACGGTGATGTTCTCCCGTTCTTTTCCCTTCAGGTCCAGGATAATTCTCCCCCGGTCCATCATAATCGTACGGTTCCCCATCGCCAAGGCCTGTTTCAGGTCGTGGGTGACCATCAGTACGGTTGGTTTGTGCTGCGTCACGATGCGTTTGGTAATCTCCACAATCTGGATGGCGGTCTTCGGGTCCAGGGCCGCGGTGTACTCATCCAAAAGGAGGATTTGGGGCCGGCCCATGGTGGCCATGAGCAGGGTCAAGGCTTGCCGCTGCCCGCCGGAGAGCAGTTTCACCGGGCAATCCAGGCGGTTTTCCAGGCCCAGTTCCAGTAAGGCCAGGAGGCGCCGGAACTCCGCCCGTCTGTTTTTGTCCAGCCCCAGGCGCAAACCCCGGCGTTGACCGCGTTTGACGGCAAGGGAAAGGTTCTCCTCGATTGTCATTTCGGCGGCCGTTCCCTGCAGCGGATCCTGGAAAACCCGTCCGACCAGGTGGGCCCGCTTGTAGACCGGCCGGTGGGTGACATCCTCGCTGTTGATCTCAACTGTTCCCGCTTCCGGGAACAAGGTCCCGGCAATCAGATTCAGCAGGGTGGATTTGCCCGCCCCGTTACTGCCGATAATCGTGATGAAATCACCTTTGGGAACCTCCAGGTTGATATCCTTCAGGGCGTAATTCTCGTTGACTTTGCCGTAATTGAAGATCTTGTGCAGATTAGTTAGTCTGAGCATCGGAGGCGCTCCTTTCCAGTAAACGTTCGGCGAATTCGTCCTGGATCATGAAGCGGCGCAGGGACGGGGCGCCAAGGGCTAGGATCACCAGCAGGGCGGTGACGATCTTCAGGTCGGTGGGGGCAAAGCCCAGCTGAAGAGCGACCGCGATCGCCAGACGGTAGATGACGGAGCCAACGATCACGCCAAAGGTGGCATAGATTATTTTGCTGGTCCGGATCACAACTTCACCAATGATCACCGAGGCAAGGCCAATCACGATCATCCCAATCCCCATCCCCACATCGGCAAAGCCCTGATACTGGCAGGTTAAGGCCCCGGAAAGGGCGACCAGGCCGTTGGCCAAGCCCAAACCGAGGATCTTGATGTGGTTGGTATTCCCGCCCAAGCTCTCAATCATGACCGGGCTGTCGCCGGTGGCACGAAGGGCCATTCCGATCTCGGTATAAAGGAAATAATCAAGGAGCAATTTGACCAGGAAGACGAGGAGGGTAAAAACGGTTAAGGCCAGATAACGGTCGGGGAAGCCCCAGCCTTTTAGCACCGTGAGAATGGTCGTCTCCCGTAACAAGGGGATATTGGCGCGGCCCATAATCCGGAGGTTTATGGAATAGAGGGAAGTCATGGTCAAAATCCCGGCGAGGAGACCGGCAATCTTGAGTTTGGTGTTGATGATTCCCGTGATCATGCCCGCCACAACCCCGGAGAGCATCGCAAGGCCGGTGGCGAGGAAAGGGTTCGTTCCGTTAATGATCAAAGCGGCGCTGACTGCCGCCCCCAACGGAAAACTGCCTTCCACTGTTAAATCGGGAAAATCCAAAACCCGGAAGGGTAGGTAAACACCCATTGCCAACAGGCCGAAGACCAGTCCCTGTTCAACTGTACCCTGGAGAATGCTTAGCCACATATTTCGTCACTCCATTTTAAGATTGAATTAGCCAGGATTCTAGCGGCGTCTTAAAGAACATCTTTCATCTTTGAAACGTTGCCCCTATTGATTCCGAATAAGGGTGGCTTTCCCCCGCAAGGCCGCGGGGATGCTGATCCCCAATGCCTGCGCTACGTCTTCATTGATCACCAGTTCGGTCTCTTTCTGGCTCTCAATGGGCATGGTTTCCGGTTTGGCGCCTTCTTCAATGATGCGGAGCGCCATCTCCGCCGTCTGGCGGCCAAGCCGGTAGTAATTAACCCCCACGGTGGCCAGGGCGCCCTGGGATACTAAATTCTCTTCCCCGGCAATAATCGGAAGCTTGTTCTCCTCGGCAGCCTTAACCACGGAAGAAAAAGCGGAAACCACGGTATTATCGGTGGGGACATAAATAAGATCCACCCGGCCAATGAAGGACTGGGCGGCTTGTAAAACGCCGGCGCTGGTGTCGACGGTGGCTTCCACCACGGTAAGGCCCAATTCCGCGGCGATTTCTTTCGCCATCTCGACTTGGGTGACGGAGTTCGTTTCCCCGGCGTTGTAGATGATCCCAACCCGTTTTGCTTTGGGTACTAATTCTTGAGCCAATTTAAACTGTGCTTCCATCGGCTGCAGATCATTGGTCCCGGTGACATTGGTCCCTGGCCGTTCGGCGGTTTCCACCAAGCCGGCAGCGACCGGGTCGGTTACCGCCGTGATCAAAATGGGCTTGTCTTTAATCAGATTCGCCACGGCCTGGGCGGTGGGGGTAGCAATGGCCAAGATGAGGTCGAGCTTATCGTTCTTAAATTTCTGCGCGATGGTATTGGCGTTGGCCATATCACCCTGGGCATTTTGGATTTGGTAAGTTACATTTTTTCCTTCAGCATACCCGTGTTCGGTCAGCAGATCGATAAAACCTTGCCGGGCGGAATCAAGCGCCGGATGTTCCACAATCTGGACAATACCGATTTTCAGGGTGTCACTCTTTAGGGTATCCGTTGCCGGTTGGCGGAGGAAAAAGAACACTCCCGCGCCTACCAAGAGGATAACGGCTAACAACAAAACTCCTTTTTTCTTCAAAGCGTTCACTCTCCTTTTTCCTTGGCTCCTGGCGGAAAAAAGAAAAGCACCCCGGTAGGAGCGCATGTTTCCGATGAAACTGAGAAACAGAAGAGATCACCCTTCTCCCATCACGAGCGGTGGGTATCATCTGCCTCTTCTTTTCTTATTTCCTACCATTCTACCAAACTACTAATTTTGGAAGTTTATAAGTTAAAATAATTGTATAGGAAATGGCACCGGATGTCAAGGAATAAACTATTTTCGTAGAGGCCAGTAAAGACTGGAAGTTGTTTTATGGGTTCTAAGCATTTAAAAGGATGGGAAACCGAAAGGACGTAATAATATTTTCGCGTCCCGGCCGATCATGACGAGAAACAAATGTTATTATATAGATAAAGAACTGCGTGAATTAAACCGGTGTGTGTTACGGCAATGATTAGGAACAAATGTCATTCTATAAATAAAGTACCGGGTGATCGGTTGGGACAAACAATTACACACCGACCGAGGCTAAGGATGGAATGGAACAAAGGATATAAATAGAAAATGTGGCGCAAACAAAAAAGATCGTTGCCCATAGTGTGAAGTTACGACCGTTTACGATGCTAAGAATCGGAGGTGTTACTCTGTGCTCCATCCGGCGCTGAAGGATTTTCATCCCCTTGTTGCCCAGTGGTTTGCGGAGACCTTCGGCACCCCGACGCCGCCTCAGGCGGAAGGGTGGCCGCGGATTGCCGCCGGTGAAAATGTGCTTCTCCTGGCGCCGACCGGTTCCGGGAAAACACTGGCGGCTTTCTTAAAGGCCATCGACGGGCTTTACCGCGAGATGGAGCAGGAAGCAACGACGCTGAAGCTGGGGACGGTAAAGAACCACGGGGTGAAGATTTTGTATGTCTCCCCGTTGAAAGCCCCCAAAAACTGCCTGGATATTCTGGCCCAGCAACTGGTGGCGATGACCGCCACCGGCGAGGTGAAGGTGGAGCAGGTCTGGCCGATCGTGCGCTCCGCCTATAATTTTTCAGGACCGGGTTGGGGGATACAGGGTGATCCCACCGGCGGTGATGGCCCAGATGGGGAGATGGTCGGTGTTGCCTCCCTTTAATTGGACCAGCGAGTTGCTGATCCAGTCCCTCCTCAACCGGTACGGGATTGTCTGCCGGGAGATTGTGCAGGCGGAGGGGATCTCCTGGGGTGAGGTTGCTCCCCACTTTACCGTCTTTGAGAATCTCAGCAGGGTGCACCGGGGCTATTTTATCAAGGGATTGGGTGGTGTCCAGTATGCACTGCCGCAAGCTTTAGCCATCCTGGGTGCCTCCTCCGAAATGCCTGCGCGGTGCTGGGCTTTGGCTTGGACCGATCCGGCCAACCCGTATCTCTATGGCCCGGAATGGCCGGCTGTCTCCCCGGGCGCCAAGAAGCCCACCGGCGATTATCTTGTCTTGGCCGCCGGGCGGCCTGTTTTGGTGGCGGCGGGGCGGAACCTCCGCCTCCAAACCGTAGGGACTGCTTCCCCAGCCTTGGTGGAGGAAGCTTTGCGGGCGTTGATCCCCGCCTTGTATCCGGCCTATCCGGACCAGAAGATTATTGTGCAGAGTTTTGACGGGGAACCGGCCAACCGAAGCTAGGTTAAGGGGATCCTGGCGGCCGCCGGCTTCGAGGAGGATTATCAACGGATGATCCTGTGGCCTTCCGCGCGGAGATGGCGGTAAAGCACCCGGTACGAATTGCCGGCCAACACAGGAGAAAAGATGGGGGTATATGCTCTTGTAATCACGGTTTACATAGATTTCACAATTGCGATGACAAAATCTTCTTGACATCATTTTTGCCGGCTGATATAATCGGGAGAAATAACATAAAAACACCCGATGATAATACCAGTATCTAAATGCGGTGAAGGAGCCTTGTCCCCCGGGCCGATTCTTACAGAGAGCTGATGGGCGGTGGAAATCAGCAGAATTGCGGGGCGACGTCTCACTCCGGAGCAGATCTTCTGAACCCGGCAGTAGGAAGGTACGGGAAGCCCCGTTACAGGCGAAGGTTTGTTAGAACCTCATGAGGTCTTTATCGTAAGGTAAAGATGAATCAGGGTGGTAACACGTGGAAGGTAACCCTCGTCCCTGTCGCCGTAAGGCGATGGGCGAGGGTTTTTTATTACAAGACAACAGGCCGGGCGAACCCACGAAGGGGTCCGGCAGGAAAAGGAAGACGCCGGGGACTGAACTGTTAACCGTATATGTTAATTCATAGAAAAAATGTCAGACAACTGCATTGGAACAATTGATTGGAATAACTGCGGTTTTCATGAGAAGTAAGGGAGGGAAAGCAATGAACAGGCATGTACTGTCCGTGCTTGTGGAAAACCAATCCGGCGTGCTCAGCCGCGTGGCGGGCCTTTTCAGCCGGAGGGGATACAACATTGACAGCTTGTCGGTGGGAGAGACGGAAGATCCCAAAATTTCCCGGATGACAATTGTGGTGCGGTGTGATGACCAAATCCTTGACCAGATCAAAAAACAGGTAAAAAAACTGGTCAACGTGCTTACCGTCGTGGAACTTGACCCGGAGCGGTCGGTCTTCCGCGAATTGGCCCTCATCAAAGTGAAGACGAGCCTAACGACCCGGGCCTCGGTGATGGAGGTGGTTGAGATCTTCCGGGCCAACACCGTTGACGTGGCAACCGACTCCCTGACGGTGGCGATGACCAGAGATGAAGCCAAGATCAATGCTTTTGTCGAGTTGATGAAGCCCTACGGTATTGTGGAGATTGTCCGTGCCGGACTGACGGCGATTGAGCGCGGTACCCAAGCGCTGAAAAATTATGAACAAAGTGAAAAAAGTGAGGAGGAATCAGGAAATGGCGAAGATGTATTATGAGCAGGATTGCAACCTGGAGCTTTTAAAGGGAAAAACGGTGGCTGTGATTGGTTACGGGAGCCAAGGCCACGCCCACGCCTTGAACCTGCACGAGTCGGGGGTCAAGGTGGTGGTCGGCCTCTACGAGGGCAGCAAATCCTGGAAAGTGGCTGAAGAAGCCGGGTTGAAGGTGGCGACCGCGGCTGAAGCAGCAAGACAAGCGGAGATTATTATGATTCTGGTCAATGATGAGAAGCAACCCCGGATCTACGCGGAAAGCATTGCCCCCCATTTGAAAGCCGGGAAAAGCCTTGCTTTTGCCCACGGGTTCAATATCCACTACGGGCAGATTGTGCCTCCGGCGGACGTCAACGTTTTTATGGTGGCGCCCGAGGGCCCCGGCCATACGGTCCGCAGCCAGTACCAGGAGGGGAGAGGGGTCCCGTGTCTGGTCGCGGTGTACCAGGATGCGACCGGCAACGCCATGGATCTGGCCCTGGCCTATGCGGCCGGGATCGGCGGGGCGCGGGCCGGGATCCTGGAGACCACTTTCCAGGAGGAGACCGAGACCGACCTCTTTGGCGAGCAGGCGGTGCTCTGCGGCGGTCTCTGCGAATTGATCAAGGCCGGTTTTGAAACGCTGGTTGAAGCCGGTTACCAACCGGAAAGCGCCTATTTTGAGTGTCTTCATGAGATGAAATTGATTATCGACATGATTTACAAGGGCGGGCTGAGCCTGATGCGCTATTCCATTTCGGATACGGCGGAGTTCGGTGACTACACCACCGGGAAACGGATAATTACCGAGGAAACCCGGAAGGAGATGAAAAAGATTCTCCAGGAGATCAAAGACGGAACCTTTGCCCGGAAGTGGCTCCTGGAAAACCAGGTCAACCGGCCCTACTTCAACGCCAGACGCCGGATGGAACAGGAAAGCCAGATCGAGCAGGTTGGCCGGGAATTGCGCAAGATGATGAGTTGGAACAAGTAATTACCGGCGGCGCCTGGCGCGTGGAAAAAGGGGAAAAGACAGGGAGAGCTTTTTTAAGCGGGGAGGAGAACCATGGCCAGACGAGTGTATATTTTTGACACAACGTTAAGAGACGGGGAACAGTCCCCCGGTTGCAGTATGAACATTCAGGAAAAGGTTGAGATGGCAAAACAACTGGAGCGTCTCAAGGTTGATGTCATTGAGGCCGGCTTTGCCATTGCTTCACCCGGTGATTTTCAGGCGGTGAAAGCGATCGCCGAGACGGTGAAGGACTGTACCGTGGCCAGTCTGGCCCGGGCGCATGAGAAGGATATTGCTCGGGCGGCCGAAGCGTTGCAACAAGCGGCGGATCCGCTGATCCACACCTTCATCGCCACCTCGGAGATCCATATGCAATACAAATTGAAGATGACCCGGGAAGAGGTGTTGGACCGGACCAAAGCGATGGTGGCCTACGCCCGGAAATTCAGTCCAAACGTGGAGTTTTCGGCTGAGGACGCGACCCGCAGCGACCCGGATTTTCTCTGCCGGGTCTTTGCGACGGCCATTGCCGCGGGGGCGAACCGGATCAATGTCCCGGACACGGTCGGTTACACCACCCCCGAGGAGTTTGTCCGGTTAATTCATTATCTCCGGGAGCGGGTGCCCGGGATCGACCAGGTGATCCTTTCGGTCCATTGCCATAACGACCTGGGAATGGCCGTTGCCAACTCGTTGGCGGCGGTCCGGGCCGGGGTGAATCAGGTGGAGTGTACCATTAACGGCATCGGCGAGCGGGCGGGAAACGCCGCCTTGGAAGAGATCGTGATGTCGCTGAAGACCCGTAATGACCTTTTCGATGTGGAGCTGGGGGTGGACACGCGGCAGATTCACCGCTCTTCCAAACTGCTGACCAATATCACCGGCGTGGCGGTCCAGCCCAACAAGGCGATTGTCGGGGCCAACGCCTTCGCCCATGAAGCCGGGATCCACCAGCACGGGATCCTGGCTAACCGCAGTACTTATGAGATTATGACCCCGGAGTCGATCGGGCTGCAAAAAAACACGATGGTCTTGGGGAAACATTCCGGGCGGCATGCCTTTGAAGAGCGTTTAAAGGCGCTCGGTTACGCCTTGACCAAGGAAGAGCTGGATGAAGCCTTTGCCAAGTTCAAGGTACTGGCCGACAAGAAAAAGGTGGTCCACGATGCTGACCTGGAGGTGCTGGTCGCCCAGAAAAAAGTGGAGATTCCCGCCGTTTACAAACTGGAACAGTTTGTGATCAACACCGGGAACACCTTCACGGCGACGGCTCTGGTCCGGCTGAGCAAAGGGAACGGCACGGCGGAGGTGCTGGAGGAGGTTTCCACGGGCGACGGGCCGGTCTACGCCGCCTTCAAAGCGATCGAGAAGATCGTCGGCCATTCCTTTGTCCTTGAAGACTACAAGGTCCATTCGGTCACGGAGGGTCAAGATGCCCAGGGTGAGGCTTATGTGCGGATCCGGCGTAACGGGCGGATCTTTACGGGAAAAGGGGTCAGCACTGACATCTTTGAGGCCAGCGTCCTTTCTTATATTAATGCCATCAACAAGATGATTTACGAAGAAAAACTGGAAGCGCAGGTTTAGGAAGGCCCAGGAAGAGGAAGAGAAGAGGGGTGATTGGTTTGCAGCCCAAGGTTGAGATCTTCGATTCCACCCTGCGGGATGGCGCGCAGGCGGAAGGGATCTCCTTTTCCGTCGAGGATAAGCTGAAGATCGTGGCGGCCCTGGATAACTTGGGGGTTACATACATTGAAGCCGGCAATCCCGGCTCCAACCCAAAAGATCTGGAGTTTTTCGGGCGGATGCGGGCGGTTTCCCTGCGCCATGCGAAGCTGGTGGCCTTCGGCAGTACCCGGCGGCGCGATCTTCCGGTGGACCAGGATAAGAACGTCATCGCCCTCCTGGGCGCCGATACGCCCGTGGTCGCTATCTTTGGCAAAAGCTGGGATTTTCATGTGACGGAGGTGATCCGGACCACGCTGGAAGAGAACCTGCGCATGATCGGCGAGACCGTTGCCTTCTTCAAAGAGCGGGGCAAGGAAGTAATCTACGATGCGGAGCATTTCTTTGACGGTTACAAAAACAATCCGGACTACGCCCTCCAGACTCTGCAGGCGGCTTGCGCGGCGGGCGCCGACTGCCTGGTCCTCTGTGATACCAATGGCGGCTGTTTCCCGTCGGAGGTGGCCGAGATTGTCCGGCTGGTCACGGAGAAGTTCAAGACCAAGATCGGGATTCACACCCATAATGACTGTGGGCTGGCGGTGGCCAATTCGATTCTGGCCGTGGAGGCCGGGGCGACCCATGTCCAGGGTACTTACCTTGGCTTCGGGGAAAGGTGCGGCAATGCCAACCTCAGTACAATCATCCCCAACCTCCAGTTGAAAAAGGGTTACCCGTGTATCCCGGAGGAGCAGATGAAAAACCTGACCTATACGGCCCGGGTGATTGCCGAGATTGCCAATATCAGCTTGAACCGGCGGGAGCCATACGTGGGCAATTCGGCCTTTGCCCATAAGGGCGGGATGCATATTGACGGCGTGACCAAAGCCGCCAGTTCCTTTGAGCATATTGACCCCGCTCTGGTCGGGAACAAGAGAAGGTTTCTCATGTCCGAGGTGGCGGGCCGGAAAACGATCGTGGAGAAGATTAAGGAAATTGTGCCGCAGATCGACAAGGATTCGCCGGAGGCCGAGAAGATCATCCAACGGATCAAAGAGATGGAGCACGAGGGTTACCAGTTTGAAGGGGCGGAAAGCACGTTTGAACTTATCGTCCGTAAACAGTTGGGCAAGTATAAACCCTTTTTCGAACTGGAGAATTTTAAACTCGTCACGGAGCAAACAAAGTTGATGGGGGCATCGGCCGCGGCGCTGATCAAAGTGAACGTGGACGGAAAAACGGAAATAACGGCCGCCGAGGGGAACGGCCCGGTGCATGCCCTCGACCGGGCCTTGCGCAAGGTGCTGGAGGTGTTCTACCCGGAACTGTCCCAGGTGCACCTGACCGATTTTAAGGTCCGGGTCATCGATTCCAACCGGGCGACCGCCGCCAAGGTCCGGGTGCTGATCGAATCGACCGACGGGGAAGCGGTCTGGACCACCGTTGGGGTCTCCACCGACATAATAGAAGCCAGTTGGATTGCCCTGGTCGATTCCATCGAGTATAAGCTATTGAAAGAACTGGAAAAAAAGATGAAAGTCTACCTGTAACGGAGGAAAGCAAAATGGGAATGACCATGTCACAAAAGATCCTGGCCGTCCACGCGGGGTTGGAAACGGTCCGGCCGGGGCAGTTGATCGAGGCGGATCTCGATCTGGTCTTGGGTAACGATGTGACGACCCCGGTGGCGGTCCACGAGTTTCGCAAGACCGGTTTAACCCGGGTCTTCGACCGGAAAAAGATCGCCATCGTCCCCGACCATTTCACGCCGAATAAAGACATTAAAGCGGCGGAGCAGTGCCGGATGATCCGGGAGTTTGCCCGTGAGATGGGGATCGAGCACTACTTTGAGGTCGGGGCGATGGGGGTCGAGCATTGCCTCATCCCCGAGCAAGGCCTGGCGGTCCCGGGTGACTTGATCATCGGCGCCGATTCGCACACCTGCACCTACGGGGCTTTGGGGGCCTTCGCCACCGGGGTGGGCAGCACCGATATGGCGGCGGGGATGGCCACCGGTCGCGCGTGGTTTAAAGCTCCATCCGCCCTGAAGTTTATCCTCCAAAACAAACCCCGCCCATGGGTGTTGGGGAAGGATATCATCCTCCATATTATCGGGCGGATCGGGGTGGACGGCGCCCGCTACAAGTCCATGGAGTTTGCCGGGGACGGGCTGGCCCACCTGTCGATGGACGACCGGTTTACCATTGCCAATATGGCGGTGGAGGCCGGGGCGAAAAACGGCATCTTCCCGGTGGACGAGAAGACCGTCGCCTATGTGCAGGAACATGCGACCAAACCCTGGCGCGTTTACGAACCGGACCCGGATGCGGTCTACGATGAAGAGTACGTGATCGACCTCGGTGCGCTCAAGCCGACGGTGGCCTTTCCGCACTTGCCCTCGAATACGCGGACCATTGACGAGGTGGGTGAGATCGCCATCGACCAGGTGGTGATCGGGTCCTGCACCAACGGGCGGTTGTCGGATCTGCGCACCGCGGCGCAGATCCTGAAAGGACGAAAGGTAAAGAAGGGCGTGCGGGTCCTGGTCTTCCCGGGAACGCAGCGGATTTACCTTGAGGCCCTGCGGGAGGGGATCATCGCCGACCTGGTGGAGGCGGGGGCGGTGGTCTCCACGCCGACTTGTGGGCCCTGTCTCGGCGGGCACATGGGGATTCTTGCCAAGGGCGAGCGGGCCGTGGCGACGACCAACCGGAATTTTGTCGGGCGGATGGGGCATCCCGGATCCGAAGTTTACCTGGCCAGCCCGGCGGTGGCGGCGGCTTCGGCCCTTACCGGAAAGCTCACGGACCCGGCAAAGTTATAAGCCGGAATGAACGGGATATTCCAGCTTCCTGGAGGAGGTTTATGATGAAAGCGAAAGGGAGAGTATTCAGGTACCAAGACAATGTTGATACGGATGTGATCATCCCCGCCCGCTACCTCAACACGTTCGACCCCGAGGAACTGGCGGCCCACTGCCTGGAGGATCTGGATCCGGAGTTCCGCCAAAAGGTGCAACCCGGGGATATCATTGTCGCGGGCAAAAACTTCGGCTGCGGTTCCTCGCGGGAGCATGCGCCCCTGGCGATCAAGGCGGCGGGCGTCTCCTGCGTCATTGCCTCTACTTTTGCCCGGATCTTTTACCGGAATGCGGTCAATATCGGCCTGCCGATTCTCGAGTGTCCGGAGGCGGTCCAGTGGACGGAGACCGGCGATGAGTTGGCGGTCGACTTCGACCGGGGGGAGATCGTCAATTTGACCAAGAACAAGACCTTTCAGGCCGAACCCTTCCCGGCGTTTATGAAGGAGATCATGGCGGCGGACGGCCTGATCAACCGCGTGAAGGCCGCACACAGGGGTCACGCGGAGAACAGCCATTAGGTCTGGCGTGAAGCGCCGGCTTTGGCTTAATCAAGGGCAAGATCAACTCGACGCGAGGACGGACGGAAGGAAGGTGGGCCGGTGGGTAAAAGCTACAGAATCGCAGTGATTCCCGGGGACGGAATTGGTCCCGAGATTGTCAGCCAGGCCTTGCGGGTCTTGGACCGGGTCGCTGCTACCTATGGACACGATTTTGAATATAAAGAACTGTTGGCCGGCGGCTGTGCCATTGACGCCACCGGCGAGGCGTTACCGGAAGCGACGGTGGCGGAGTGCCGGACCAGCGATGCGGTGCTTCTGGGGGCCGTCGGCGGGGAGAAATGGGATCATCTGCCCGGTGAGCAGAGACCGGAGATGGCGCTCCTCGGCCTCCGGAGCCGGCTTGGCCTTTATGCCAACCTCCGGCCGGCTTTTTTGTTCAAACAACTGTGCGCGGCCTGTCCCCTCAAGCCGGAGATCATCGGGGAAGGGCTTGATCTGTTGGTGGTCCGCGAATTGACCGGCGGTATCTATTTTGGTCCCCGCGGCCGCCGGGCGACGGCGGAGCGGGGGCAGGAAGCCTTTGACACCGAAGTGTACAGTGAAGCTGAAGTGGAACGGATCGCCCGGGTTGCTTTTGAAATTGCCTCCGGGCGGCGCCGGCGGGTGACCAACGTGGACAAAGCGAACGTCCTGGAGAGTTCCCGCCTGTGGCGGGCGGTGGTGACCCGGGTGGCCGCCGACTACCCGGAGGTGGAGTTGAACCACATGTATGTGGACAACGCTGCGATGCAACTGGTGCGCAATCCGCAGCAGTTTGACGTCATCCTCACCACCAATATGTTTGGGGATATCTTATCCGACGAAGCCAGTATGATTACGGGTTCCATCGGGATGCTGCCTTCGGCCAGCCTCGGTCAGGGGAATTTCGGCCTCTACGAACCGGTGCACGGTTCGGCCCCCGATCTGGCTGGACAAGACCGGGCCAACCCGATTGCCACCGTTTTGTCGGCGGCGATGATGCTCCGGTACTCTTTTGGCCTTACCCAAGAGGCGGAGGCCATCGCCAGCGCGGTGGAACAGGTGTTGGCTGCGGGTTACCGGACCGGTGACATTATGAGTCCGGGCCAGACCCTGGTCGGCACGGGGCAAATGGGGCAGCTGATTTGCGAGCAGATCACCAAAGGAGCCTAGTACTATGTTAAGAATAGGGGTGATCCGATGCGGAGTGATGCGGTAAAAGTCGGTTTGGAGCGGGCCCCCCACCGCTCTCTTTTTAAAGCGTTGGGTTTAACGGAGGAAGAGATCAACCGGCCGTTGATCGGGATTGTCAACGCGCAAAGCCAGATCGTGCCGGGCCATATGCACCTGGACCAGATCACAGCGGCGGTCAAGACCGGCGTGGCGCTGGCGGGGGGAACGCCCATTGAGTTTCCGGCGATCGGGGTCTGTGACGGGATTGCCATGGGCCATATCGGGATGCATTATTCCCTGCCGACCCGGGAGTTGATCGCCGACAGTATTGAAGCAATGACCCTAGCCCATGGGTTTGACGGGCTGGTGTTGGTTCCCAACTGTGACAAGATCGTTCCGGGTATGCTGATGGCGGCGGCTCGCCTCAATATCCCGGCGCTTGTCGTGAGCGGCGGGCCGATGCTCAAAGGACGGACCAGGAAAAAAGAGATCAGCCTGACCAATATGTTTGAGGCCGTCGGTGCTTTTCAGGCCGGGAAGATGGACCAGCAGGAACTGGCGGAGTATGAAGACCGCTCCTGCCCCACCTGCGGCTCCTGTTCCGGGATGTTCACCGCCAACAGCATGAACTGCCTCACCGAAGCGCTGGGGATGGCTTTACCCGGGAACGGGACGATTCCGGCGGTGTATTCGGCCCGGCTCCGGCTGGCGAAGGCGACCGGGATGCAAATCATGGAGCTGGTCAAAAAGGAGATCAGGCCGCGGGCGATCTTGACGCCCGACGCTTTCCATAATGCCCTGGCCGTCGACATGGCGCTGGGCGGCAGTACCAACAGCATTTTGCATTTGGCGGCGATTGCCTACGAAGCGGGGGTCGCGTTTGACCTGGATAAGGCCGATGCGATCAGTGCCCAAACCCCCAATTTGTGCCGGCTGGCCCCGGCCGGTAATCATTTTGTCGAGGACTTGGACGCGGCCGGCGGGATTCCGGCGGTCATGAAGGAGCTTTCCCGCAAAGGGCTTTTGCAGGAGGGTTGTCTCACCGTCACCGGCCAAAGCATCGGCGCGAACATCGCGGCGGCGGAAAACCTGGATTCCACGGTGATCCGGCCCATCGATCAACCATACGCGCCGACCGGGGGGATCGCGGTGCTCAAAGGGAACCTGGCCCCCAACGGGAGCGTGGTCAAGCGGAGCGCGGTGGCGGAAGCGATGCTGGTGCATGAGGGCCCGGCCCGGGTCTTTGACGGTGAAGATGCGGCGGTGCAGGCGATTCTGGCGGGGGCGATC
>JAAYMP010000044.1 GCA_012521315.1 Bacillota bacterium | reverse complement strand
TTCGTGGCCATTTATGTCCATTTTAAACCGGCCACTAACACTCTATGCGCAACCCAGTGGATCAGTTTTAGACGGCCAGTGGATCACTTTTATGTTGACGATCGCAGCGGAGGGTGTTGGGACCGCAAGCGCAAAAAACAATACTCCGGGAATACCAAAGAAAGGATGAAGCAGCGATGACGAAAAAAGAGATCCAAGAGCAGATTAGGCAGGCCGTCGAAACCGTCAGGCGGACGAATCCGATGGCCGGGTCGATCACCAACACGGTAACGATTAATTTTGTTGCCAATGCCCAACTGGCCGTCGGGGGTTCCGCGGCAATGGTTTATCTGCCCGATGAGGGCGAATTTTTGGCGAAAGCCGGTGGCGCTATGTATATCAACGTCGGGACCTTGCTGCCGATCTACGAACAGACTTTGCCGCATGTCGCCAAAGTACTGCACGAAACCGGCAAGCCATGGGTGCTGGACCCGGTTGCCGTCGGGATTGGCACGCTCCGGACCAAGCTATTACGGCAGTTCAAAGAGTATAAACCTACGATCATCAGGGGAAATGCTTCGGAGGTTATTGCCCTGGCCGGGTTGTGGGAGTTGGCCGGGGGAACCGCCGTCTCCAAGGTACGCGGGGTTGATTCCACCGATACGGTCAACGCCGCCAAGACAGCGGCTGTCGCGCTGGCCAAGTGGACCGGCGGGGCGGTGGCGGTCTCCGGAGAGACTGATTTAATTACCGACGGTAAAATTGTTGCCTATTCATACGGCGGGTCGCCCTTCATGCCCAAGATTACCGGGTCGGGCTGTTCCTTAGGGGGAGTCGTCGCGGTGTATGCCACCGCCGCCACGCCGTTTATTGCTGCGCTTACGGCGACGGCCGTCTACAATTTGGCCGGGAAGCGTGCGGAAAAGCGGGCGGATGGCCCCGGCAGTTTCCAGGTGTATTTCCTGGATGAGTTATATAAGGCAACTGCAGAGGAGATCGCGGAAAACCCATTCGAAATCGAGGAGGTTTGAGAGATGAATACCTTAGTGGCCGTGTCCATTGCGCCGTTTGGTATCGGGGATGAGCTCGCCGCCGAAGTAGCGGAAGTGGTGAAGGTAATCCGGGCATCGGGATTGCCGAACCGGACGACGGCGATGTTTACGGAGATTGAAGGCCCCTGGGACGAAGTGATGCAGGTGGTGAAGGAGGCCACTTTCGTGCTGGCCAAGAAAGGGATCCGCACTGAAGTTGTGCTGAAAGCCGATGTTCGCCCGGGGTTTACAAACATGATGACGTCCAAAGTCGAGAAGATCAATAAGATTTTAGGAGGAGAAAATGAGCATCCGCAAAAAGCTTGACATTTCAGCCTACCTGGTGGTAGGCCCCGAGAATACCAAAGGCCGGCCGGTGGCGTCCATTGTCAAGGATGCCGTTGCGGCCGGGTTTACCTGCGTGCAGATCCGTTCCAAGGTTGCTTCAGCGCGCGAACTGATTGAATTGACCCGCCAGGCCGCGCAGGTGATTGCTGCAGCTGGTAAGGCCGGTGAAGTTGCGCTGCTCGTCGATGACCGCCTTGATGTTGTCCTGGCGGCACGCAAAGCAGGGATCAAAGTTGACGGGATCCATGTCGGGCAATCCGATATACCTGTCGAGGTTTGCCGGGAATACCTGGGGGAGGATTCCATTGTCGGTTTGTCGGCGCGGACCCATGATCTATTTGACTACGTTAAGTCTGCTGATATCTCTCAGATCGACTATTTCGGCGCCGGCCCGGTGCATGAAACCGCGACGAAACCTGATTGCGGGCTTGGGCCGGATGGCAAAGTGATCACCAGAAGTTTTGACGAACTTGCCGAGCTTGCCCGGATCAGCCCGCTCCCGGTGGTCGTGGGGGGCGGGGTGAAACTGGTCGACATCCCCCCGCTGGCCCAAACCGGCGTTGACGGCTTCTTTGTGGTTACGGCCGTAACCGAGGCGGAAGATCCCAAAGCGGCCGCCACGGCGCTTGTCAACGCCTGGAAAGCGTATCAACCGGCCGCCGCGAAAAACAAGCGGAGGAATTGGGAAGATGATTGCCGGCGCGATATTTGACCTGGACGGGACGATCCTCGATTCGATCCCCATCTGGGAACAGGCGGCCGAAGTCTTTTTGCACAGCATGGGGATCGAAGCGGAAAAAGGCCTTGGCAAAACCATGTTTACGATGTGCATGCAACAAGGGGCCGCCTTTTTAAAGGAACGCTACCTTTCGGAGTGGGAGGTCGAGGCCATTATTGCGGGGATCAACCGCACAATTGAAGATTTCTATTTTCAGCAGGTACCGCTGAAGGAAGGGGCCGGCGGGTTCCTGAAAGCGATGAAGGAAGCCGGGATCAAAATGGTGGCGGCGACCTCCAGTGACCGGCGGGTGGTCGAAGGAGCGCTGAAAAGGCTGAAGATTATGGATTGTTTTGCCCGGATCTTTACCTGTACGGAGATCGGAGCGGGTAAGGATCAGCCCGACATTTACCTGACGGCCGCCGCGTATATGGGAACCCGGCCCGAAGAGACCTGGGTGTTTGAAGATGCGCTCTATGCGCTGGAGACGGCGAAGAAAGCCGGTTTCCGGACGGTTGGTGTGTTTGATCCTTTCAGCGCGGGTGATCAGGAAAAGATCAAGGAGATCAGCGATCTCTACTTGGAGAAGCTCGCCGATTTCGATACGTTTTTACAACAAG
>JAAYMP010000043.1 GCA_012521315.1 Bacillota bacterium | reverse complement strand
CATCACCCTCGGGCGTCGCGTCCGGCTTCACCCGTTGGTAGACCAGTCGCGTGAGCCCCCCAAGAAAAACAGTGAAGGAGATGGCAAAGGGCAAATACATGCCGATCCCCAGCGTCATGGCGGGTACCTTGGTCAGGTACAGAAGGGCGCCGACGACAACCGCACTCCCAAAGACCAGCGGGTCGCCAAGGCCATGCACCATTTGGGTAACGGCTTTGGCCTGCGGCGCCGGCAGATACTCAGTGCCGACCCCGCCGAAACGGGTGATCAAAGCAAACATCGCCACCGTGGCCACTACCGCCCCCACCAGTCCGCCCAGAAACTCCGCAACGAATTGGGCCTTCGGGTTTGCCTGCAAAATATAACCGGACCGGAAGTCATTGAGAATATCCCCCGCATACCCGCAGGCAATCGCCACACAAGCGGCGATCAGAAACGCGGCGGTCGTCGCGACCGGAACCAGAGCCCGCACCGCCAAAAGGATAATGATGCCAAAGATCTCCATGGGGTTAATCCCGGTTTCCCCGGTGATCGTCGCCGCCATCGCTGTCGCCACAAAAACGCCCCCGACCAGTAAAACGGCGGCCAACGGCGGTACCCCCGCTACCAGGCTGAACAAATAGGCCAGCAGAACCCCGCCGGTCTGCAGCGCCCGGAGGCTGACACCCCCTTTGGCCGGGGCCGCCAACTTCGCCGGTTGCCCCCCGCCGGCGGCGGCGCTCCCTTTTTTAAGTAAATTCCGCGCCCAATTGAGGAGGAAGGCGACCACAATCCCGACCCCCGTCCCGACCATCAAGCCCAAACCAAGGGTGTTCTTGAAGGCGACCGCCGTTTCAGCCGAAGCCAAAAGACCAACCGCCGGTCCGACCGGCACAATCAACAGATAAGCGAGGACCGCCCCCAAAAACCAGACGCCCGTCGCCAAGGGGCCGATCAAGTAGCCAATCCCCAAAGCCATCGGGGAGATCATGACCCCGACCTCCATCTGCCGGGCTGTAAACCAGCGGGAAGTTAAAGCCGCCGGGATCAGCCCCAGGCGATCACGGAGATAGGTAAAGACGGCGGAAAACCCCATCGCCCCGAATAACAGTTGTGATCGCTTTCCGCCCCGGTCGCCCGTGATCAACGTCTGGGCCGCCGCCTTCCCGATGGGATACGGTAAAGTGCTCTGCTCGATGTATTTCGGCCGTAACCACCACGTCAACAAAGCGCCGAGGATCGACCCGGCCAACGCAATCGCCAGGACTTCCCACCAGTGGTCGGCCAGCACCTGCGGCCCCGACCAGGCGCCGACGATCCAGAGTCCCGGGAGGGTAAAGGCCATCCCCCCGGCCACCATCGCCCCAGCCGACATCGCCGTCTGGGCAATGCTGATCTCTTGCAAAGTCGTTTTACCCAGCAACTTTAAGACCGTCATGGACAGCACGGCCACAAAAATGGTCGGCCACGGTAAAGCCCCCATCCGCAGGGCAATATACATCGAACTGGCGGTTATAATCGCCGAACCGGCCGCGCCCAGGATCAGGCTGCGGGCGGTCAAATGCGCGATCCCCCATAAACCACGTGTTTCCTTCCCACTCTCCAAATTTAGATACCTCCTTCGGCTGGCCCCCGATGGGCGAAGGTTAAAGTAAGAAAAACTCCTACAGGAGCTTGCGCATCCAGTAGGAAGTTATCCCTGGGTTGCATTAGATTTCTTGCCGGCCCTCGATTGCTTTCCCCAGTGTCACTTCGTCGATATATTCCAGGTCGCCTCCGATTGGCAACCCGCGCGCCAGGCGGGTGACCTTGATCCCCAGCGGTTTGATCAGCTTCGCCAGGTATAAGGCGGTGGCTTCCCCTTCCATATCAGGGTCACAGGCCAGGATCACTTCGCTAATCTCCCCCGTCTGCAGGCGCTGCATCAGCTGGGTAATGGTCAGTTCGGCGGGGCCGATTCCTTCCAAGGGAGAAAGCGCACCATGGAGAACATGGTATACCCCTTTAAACTCCCGGGTTTTCTCGAGGGCAATCACATCCTTCGGTTCCTCCACCACGCAAAGCAAGTGGCGCTCGCGGGTGGGGTCCTGGCAGACCTGGCAATGAGATTCGTCGGTCAGATGGCCGCAAACGGCACAGTACTGCAGGTTTTCCTTCGCTTCCACCATCGCCGTCGCCAAGGCGACCACCTCGTCCCGGGGCAACGCAAACAGGTGAAAGGCTAAACGTTGGGCGGTCTTGGGCCCGATTCCCGGTAACTTGGCCAGCTCTTTGATGAGCCGGCTCATGGGTTTCGGATACTGACTCATCGTTTTCCAGCCGCTAGAAAAGCCCGCCGGGCAAACCGGGAAGCTTCAAATTACCGGTCACTTTGGCCATTTCCGCCGCGGATAATTCCTGCGCTTCTTTGATCGCCTCGTTCACCGCGGCGACCAGGAGATCCTCGAGCATCTCCTTATCCTCCAGCGCTTCCGGTTCAATCGTTACCTTTTTGACCTCAAGGGCCCCGCTGATCTCCACGGCAACCACCCCACCGCCCACGGTTTTCGTGACGGTTTTGGCGGCCAATTCCTCCTGCACCCGTTGCATCTCCGCTTGCATCTTCTGGATCTGCTTTAAAGCCTGTTGCATGTTTGCCATCATCGGTCCTCCTCTTCAATTTCGGTGACTTCTCCACCGAAAAGTTCCAAAGTTTTGCGGAGTAAATCTGGAGAATTCTCCTCCGCCTGGTTATTTCCTGCCTCCCCCAGAATAAATTGGGGGATCAGCTTTTCGCCGGTGACTTCCTGTAAAACTTCGGTCACCAGGCGGGTATACTCCGCCTCCCTTATTTTCTCCCAGTGAAATTCGAGGGTAAACCGGATCAGGAGTTGATTGCCGCGCCGCCCGAGGGGAGTTCCTTCCCGGAGCAAGGCTTCAACGGTCCTTTTCCGCTGCTTGACCCCTTCCAAAACCTCGTCCCAGCGTTCAAAGGGTTGCAACGCGCTGGCGACCGGGGCAGACACCGCGTTAGCGCCAGGGGCGGACGCGGCTTTGGTCCCCGGAGCGGACGCCGCGTTAGCCCCCGGAACGGGCGCCGTGTTGGCCGCTGGAGGCACCGGAGCTTCTTTCGCGGCAGAAGACGCCGGGGTCGTTTTGGCGGCCGCTCCCCGCGGGGCGGGCGCCCGGTTGCCAAGCGCCGCCTCCAGTTGGGCCAGCCTTCGTTCCAGCACCGCCACCTTCTGCGCCAACTGGTCATGGGCGGTGTCCGCCGCCGTGTCCTCCTCCGTTAACAGGCGCAGGAAAGCCAGCTCCAACGGCAGGCTTTCCTCCTCCGTTAACAGGCGCAGGAAAGCCAGCTCCAACGGCAGGCTT
>JAAYMP010000042.1 GCA_012521315.1 Bacillota bacterium | reverse complement strand
CGGTGTTTGGTTGATGGCGAAATACGGTGTGGACTTTGGCGGTATGGTTGGCATGGATCTGGCCTCCTTTGGCCTGCCGATCCTGGGCAGACTGTACGGGGTTTGGAACCCCACCGGTTTTGCCTGGGTTTTTATTTTCGTGGTGCTTACATCCTTAGTGACCAGCATCTTACCGGCTTATTGGGCGGCGAAAAAAGACCCGGTGCAGACGATTTATCACCGGTAAGGGGGTGTGGTGGTGAGTTATCTCGCGAAGATCGCCTTTAAAAATTTATTCCGGAGTAAATTACGGACCATCGTTTCCATTGCCGCCATTGCTTTCGGAGTCATGATCGTTGTTTTTGCACGGGGAATTCTCGTTGGCATGGTTGATGCGGTCTATGCCGACCATGTGCAGTATGATTCCGGACATATCAAGATCGTCGATGCCGAGTACCAAAAGCGGGAACGCCTTTTAACCCTGAACTATCCCGTGGACGGCTTGGCCGGCCAGGGGCTGGAGCAGATGATCGCGGCGCTGCCGGCGCTCGACCGGGTGGAACTGGTCGTTCCCCGGCTGAAATTTGGCGCCATGGTCAGTACGGGCGACAAGCTGATCAGTATGAGCGGCTGGGGGGTAAATCCCGAAACTGAAATAGCCATTACCGATATTGAAGATTATCTGGCCGAAGGGAGGATGGTGACGCCCGGCCGGCAGGAAGTGGTGATGGGCACCGCATTGCTGGCCAAGATCGACCGTAAAGTCGGGGATAAAGTAACGATCGTCTTTAATACGGCCTATGGGTCACTGCGCGGGGTTACTTTTGATATTGTCGGACGGATCGAAAGCGGCTTAAAGCTCCTGAACGAAATGGTCTTTTACCTGCCGTTAGACCAGGCGCAGCGGCTTTTGGAGATGGAAGATCAGGTTACCGAGTTGTTGTTGGTGACGGCCGACCCTAAACTGGTTCCACAGGTCCTGCCGGAGGTCAAAGCCTTACTGGCTAAAGCGGGAGAAGACGGCCGTTACCTGGCTTTGAGTTACCGGGAGACCAGTGATTTAATTCCCTTAATGGACCTGTCGGAGGTTATCTTCGGTTATGTCTATCTCTTCCTGGTCACGCTCTCCTGTATTGTGGTGGTTAACACCATGATCATGATTATCAGGGAGCGGACGCGCGAGATCGGCATGATGGCCGCTTTGGGGCTTGAAGCGAAACACATCTTGCAACTCTTTGTGATCGAGGGCGCTTTCTTGGGCATCGCCGGGAGCCTGGCGGGGGCGGTCCTTGGCCACCTGATCACCGTCTATTTGGGCAAGACCGGTTTCGATTATGGCCAGGCCCTATCCGGGATGGACACGGGAGTACTCTTTGACACCATGTTCTATCCGGTGGCTTCAACCGCCAACGCTATCTTCGCCTTTGTGCTGGGGGTGGCGGTGGTCACCCTGGCCTGCGTGTTCCCGGCCCGGCGCGCCGCCCGGCTCCAGCCGACCGAGGCCATGCGGGAAGGAGGACAATAAGCCGGTCTTTTATGGTTTAGTCTGATGTGAACTTAGTTATGATAAAAGGAGGGTATCAAGATGGCATTACTGGAGATACGGGGACTGACCAAAATTTATGACCAAGGGAAAATAGATGTCCATGCTTTACGGGGAATCGATCTCACGGTAGAGCAGGGAGAATTCACTACCATTTTTGGGCCTTCCGGCTCCGGGAAGACGACACTCCTGAATTTAATTGGGTGTCTTGACCGGCCAACCGGCGGGACGATCATCTTTGACGGTCAGGAACTGGGCGGGTTGGACAAAAAAGCCCTGGCCTTGCTCAGAAGGCATCATGTGGGTTTCATTTTTCAAAGTTACAACCTGATTCCGGTCTTAACGGCCTACGAAAATGTGGAGTTTGCCATCAGATTGGTCAATAAATATGACAAAAAGGAGATCCGCGACCGGGTCTTGCAGATTTTGGCGGCGGTAGGCCTGGCCGGGCTGGAGAACCGGAAGCCCAATGAGTTGTCGGGCGGCCAGAAACAACGGGTGGCGATTGCCCGGGCGTTGGTAAAGGAGCCCAAACTGGTCCTGGCCGACGAACCCTCGGCCAATCTGGACTCCAAAACCAGCGAAGAGGTGCTCCAGGTGATGCTTAAGATGAACCAGGAACTGGGGACGACTTTTATCTTCTCCACCCATGACCCCCGGGTGATGGAGTACGCCCGCCGTTTGATCGAGATCCGGGACGGACAGGTCGCCAAGGACCAAAGGAGGGGGTAGGAAGTGTTCCTGACCAAACTGGCCTTGAAAAACCTGGCCCGGCACCGGAACCGGACCCTGATCACCGCCAGCATTATCGCTTTTGCCGTCTTTTTTTACCTGATTTTGGACTCCTTGATTGGCGGGTTGACCGAGCTGTCCTATGACATGATCATCAATTACCAAGCAGGGCATCTCCAGGTGGTTACCGAAGAATACTGGGCGAAAGAAGAGAAACTCCTGCTGGAAAACCTGATCACCCCGAACCCGGAGCTCATGGCCGCGCTTAAAAATGTTCCCGGGTACCAAGGGTCTTCTGCGGAACTGAATTTCCAGGCCATGTTGAGCAACGGCGTTAATGAATTGCCGGTAATCGGCCGGGGAATTAACCCACCGGATTTTGGCGGAGTTATCAACCTGACCGACCATTTTGTGGAGGGAGAGATGTTTCACACCGGCGGACACGGGACCATGGGCGTCTCCCCGGTGGTGATCGGGAAAAGACTGGCTGATCTATTGAAACTGCAGACCGGAGATTATATCACCCTGTTAGTGAAGGACAAGAACGAGACCTTTAATACGATTGAAGCGGAGATCACAGGGGTGGTTCACACCGGAAACCCCCTGGTCAATGAGGGCCTAGTTTACCTCCCGTTGGCCGTGGCGCAGGAGGCCTTGAACGTGGGAGACCAGGTCAGTAAGGTCCTGGTTAGGCTGGAGAACAAGAAGCAGGCGCCCGGAGTGGCTAAGGAACTTGCCGGGCAGTTAAAAGCGATCAACCCCCAATTGGCGGTCTATTCCTGGGACCAACTGGAGGCCGTCGCCGTGGCCGGCGCGAAACAAATGGGGAACCAACTGATTATGACGGTTATTTTGCTCATTGCCGCCATTGCCATTATTAATACGGTGATCCTGGCGGCCCTGGAGCGGATGAAAGAGATCGGGATGATGAAGGCCATGGGCCTGCAGACGAAAGAGATCATTTACACCTTCGTCCTGGAATCAACCGGCATCGGGATCCTGGGCGGGATCTGCGGTGTCTTGCTGGGTTTGGTTGGGGTAGGGCTCTTTACCGTTGTTGGCCTGGATTTCTCCACAGTCATTGATATGGCTCCCTTCGGGATCCCGGTGGTCGGCAAGATCTATGGAGTTTGGAACCCCGCTTCCTT